>JASLBT010000443.1 GCA_030146445.1 Segetibacter sp.
TGATAACGCTATATTGACTATGAACCGGGCAGCGGAAGACGCCGCGAAAAGTGCTTCACCAATATTCATTAATGCCATCAAACAAATGACCATCCAGGATGCCTCCGGGATACTGACAGGCGGTGATTTTGCGGCAACCAACTACCTTAAGTCAAAAACCACCCTCGAACTTACTGATGCGTTCCGGCCGGTGATCGAGAAGTCATTGCAAAAGGTTAATGCAACTAAATATTGGGCAACCCTCTTTTCAACGTACAACCGGTTTAGTACAACCCAGGTAAATACCGACCTTACCACATATGTAACTGAAAAGGCGCTTGCCGGTATGTTCTACCAGGTGAGTCTCGAGGAACAGAAGATACGTAAAGACCCTGTTGCACGAACTACGGAGATCTTAAAGAAAGTATTTTCTAAACAATAACACAAAGCCCTCTTGAAAAACAGTAACAGGTGCCCCCACTCAGGCACCTGTTCTTGTATAGATGAGTCAAACGCATTTATTTGTTGCATAGAGTTTACGTCGTACAAGGCCGGCCCAATGAAACTCCCGCGGCTGCCCAGGTCAAACGGGCAACCGGACGCGGATTGATGCATTAACAATCCATCAGGCTACAGTGAGGTCGTAGCATTTGCTAATCTCGCTCCCGGAAGCTTGTAATCAAAAAATACGGATAGGTTAGTATTTAATTACCGTGTCAGTTACCCCCTTCCCGCTCACGGTTACGATAAAGATCTTATTGTATACGCTATCCGGCAGTTGTTGGTATTTAGCTTCGCCTTTCAAGAGGTTCACAAGTATCGGTACCGTGTTTGAATGCCCCGCGATCACCACCGTTTTCCCTTTCATCTTAAGCAGGTTCTGCGAAAAAGCCTCCTGGTTTTGCGGATTGTACTCTTTTATCTCTTTACCGGCGTTTCGGGCCCATGGCTGTAAAGTCTGCCTCGTCCTCTTAAATGGAGTTGAATACATCTCATCCGGTAGATAGGATTTCAGGGCCGACTGAAGTCGTTGTGCCCGCTGTCTCCCATCTGAAGAAAGTTCCGGATCATCTCCGCCGACGATCTCTTTTTCGGCATGCCGCACCAATATGATTGTTGTCGGGCTGTCCAATGTTGCATTGTCTGCCGGTTGGGCATAAGTACATTTAAAGCTGCCGATGATTGACATCAGCAGCACTATGGCCAGGATTTTCTTCATATTACTTTTTAGATGTTCCGGCAATTTACCCTTTTCAGTCGTACAAGCCGTACCTGCACATTTTGTACACCAGTGCACAATAGGTCATCGGGGCGTTGTAATAGGCAGCAATTTGAGCAGCACTGAGTTGATGCCGAACTGAACCCATGCGTTTATCTCGTTAATGCGCTATTTTTATCGAAATTTTTTGTTTGAAGACCATCTTTACTGAACAGCAAATCAATCTTACCATTCAGCGCCTCGCACACCAGGTACTTGAAAATCATCCCGGGTTAGACGACACCGTCATCATCGGTATGCAACCCCGCGGAATTTACCTCAGCGATAAGATCGTAAAAGAACTCACCAGGGAAATCCCTACAGGGAAGCTTCATTATGGTAAACTCGACATTACTTTTTATCGGGACGATGTACGTAAACAGCTACACGTGCCAAACAAAACGGACATTCATTTTAGTATAGAAAATAAGAACGTGGTATTGATCGACGACGTATTATATACCGGTCGCACCATCAGGGCCGCGCTTGACGCTTTACTTGATTTTGGAAGGCCCGCAAAAGTTGAGTTGTGTGTTTTAATTGACCGCAGGTTTAGCCGCCAGCTTCCGATCCAGCCCGACTATTCAGGAAAGGTTATTGATGCACTCATCACCCAGAAGGTTATTGTGCAATGGAAAGAAAAGGATCCGTTAACGCAGGTAATCATCACGGAGTAGTCTTTAATTGTTTATCCCATTTTGCCACATACATCAAGGTTGTAACGTGTTTACCCTAATTTAGCGCCCCGAGATGAAACTTTCCACCAACCACCTCTTAGGCATTAAAGAACTCACTCCCCAGGACATACGGTTAATATTAGATACTGCCCAGCAGTTTAAGGAAGTGCTACAACGTCCCGTCAAGAAAGTTCCTTCACTGCGTGATGTTACCGTCGTTAACCTCTTCTTCGAAAATTCAACCCGTACGCGTATCTCCTTTGAGCTTGCTGAAAAAAGGCTCAGTGCCGATGTATTGAATTTTACTTCCAGTGCCTCTTCTGTATCGAAGGGTGAAACCATGCTCGACACGGTCAACAACATATTGAGCATGAAGGTCGACATGGTGGTGCTGCGCCATAGCGCAAGTGGCGCGCCGCATTTTTTGGCAAAACATATTTCAGCAGCAATCATCAACGCAGGCGATGGCATCAACGAGCATCCGACACAGGCGCTGCTTGATGCGTTTTCTATGGAAGAAGCAGTGGCAGGTGGGCTTGAAGGAAAGAAGATTGCCATCATCGGCGACATCATGCACAGCAGGGTCGCCCTGAGCAATATCTACCTGCTTACAAAACTCGGCGCAGAGGTTACCGTGGTGGGTCCGCCAACCCTAATTCCAAAATACATCAGCGAAGCACTGGGAGTAAAGGTTTCATACAATATCCGGGAAACCCTGCAATGGTGCGACATCGCCAACGTCTTGCGCATCCAGCTGGAACGCCAGAATCAACCCTTGTTTTCATCACTTCGTGAGTATAACCTTGCCTACGGGATAAGCCGGAAGTTGCTGGAAAGCCTGGGAAAGAAAGTAGTCATCATGCACCCGGGTCCGATTAATCGTGGCGTTGAGCTCGACAGTGATGTGGCCGACGGCCATGAGAGTATCATTTTACAACAGGTCGAAAATGGGGTAGCGGTCCGAATGGCGGTATTGTACCTGCTGGCCAATCGCGAAAGTTAAATGCAACACCGGTTAATAACTGTGGTCCTGAATGCATGGTAACAGTTCTTTGCACGTATTCGCCATTACCGCTAACTTTATTATTCAATAGCACTTCTCATCATGCGCATCTGTTTATTTCCAGGCACTTTCGATCCGGTTACCCTGGGTCACACCGACATCATCGACAGGTCGCTGAGTTTATTTGATAAGCTCGTCATAGGGATCGGTAAAAATGCAAATAAGACACCGATGTTTTCTGATGAGCAGCGGCTTGATTGGGTCAGGGAAATATATAAACACGAGCCCCGCGTTGACGCCCTGGTTTACGAGGGACTCACTGCAGATTGCTGCAGGACCATTGGAGCAAACTTTATCCTCAGGGGCATACGATACGTCAGCGACTTTGAATATGAAAAGGCGATTGCCGATATGAACCGGAGCCTTGATCCCTCAATTGAAACCATATTTCTTACCTGCCTGCCCCAATATACTTCAGTTGCTTCAACCCTGGTACGCGACGTACTGCGCAACGGAGGCGACGTAAGCCAATTTCTGCCGGATGCGGTAAATAGTTCGCTTCGCCGAACGGCCGGCAGGTTTAAACAGGCCAATTCAGTCGAGATCCTACATTAAGACAACACGGAAGAGTTGTGCGAGTTATCCGGAAAAGTAAATAAAGCCCTCGCTAAACGGCGTATTTTTTGGGACTAAACATGGAAACTTTGGGCAACATCGTTGTGTCACTCACTTGTACCACAGGTACGCTATTGGCCAGATTTCGCGAACCTGAACCCTGCTTTGTGTTAAAAAAACATAAATCCGGCGATACGATGTTCTTCTTATCCGCAATGTAACGCCTCCTGCCGGGTGAGGTTGGCTAATTGATCTGGTTTTTGTTGTCGTAATACTTTTCAATAATCTCTACGATATTGTCGTAGGTGTTTGAAAGGTATTCGCTCAATTCTTCTTCACGAACCCAACGTAAATCAAGAATGTCTTCTTCTTTCTGCGGAACGAGTTCCTGGTTTCCCGTAGCCTCCATGGCGTACCAGTACGTTTCTTTGTCTATTTCTTTCCCTTTCTCTTCATAAGAATGGTGGGTGATACCTATCAGTTCACCAGGCACCAACAACTGCAGCCCTGTTTCTTCTTCTACTTCACGAACTGCACATTCTTCAATGGTTTCACCATCGTCCAGCTTGCCCTTTGGAAGGTCCCATTTTCCTCTTCTGAACATGAACAAAATAGCCTTGTCTTCATTTCTAACGATTCCACCTGCTGCAACGATCTTTTCTGCCATGCTTACAATTTTTTCTAGATGGCAAAGGAACAATAATCTGGAGTAATAACCGCACAGCCCTTTTGGTGAATATTCAGCTGATAATACCCGTGGATCTTGCATTACCGTTTTCCTCGTCCGTAGCACTCCATTCGACAACACACTGATGCCTGGCAGCTGTTTCAGCACATTCCTCCATTATCTTCGCAACTATGACAAATGAAAAAGCTGTAGCCGAAAAGCTGCTCCAGGTAGGGGCAGTGAAACTAAGTCCCGAAAAACCATTTACCTGGGCCAGTGGCTGGAGGAGCCCGATCTATTGTGACAATCGGAAGATCTTGTCGTTCCCTTTTATTCGCGACTTTGTCAAAAGCGAACTTTGCAACCTGGTATTTCAGAAATTTCCCGAAGCTGATGTTTTGGCCGGCGTTGCTACCGCCGGTATAGCATGGGGTGCAATGGTTGCCGACCAGTTGAAGTTGCCGTACATTTATGTTCGGCCAAAGCCTAAAGAACACGGACTGGGCAATCAAATTGAAGGGTTTTACGAAAAGGGGCAAAAAGTGGTTGTTATCGAGGACCTGGTTTCTACTGCAAAAAGTAGTTTGCAGGTTGTTGATGTGTTAAGATCTTCCGGGCTACAAGTGGAAGGTATGGTTGCCATCTTCGACTATGGTTTTGAACTCGCTGCCGCCGCCATTGCTGCTGCTGCACTCGACTATAGCTCACTTACAAACTACCCAACACTAATTAACCTGGCTGTAGAGAAGGGCATTGTGGAAGCTGGTAGTCATCAGTTATTAAATGAATGGAGATTGAATCCTGCAGAATGGCAGGGAATTTGAAAATAGCTTTCACCTAAATACCCCGAAAAATATGAAAAGATTATTGATGATTGCTGTTGCGTTAATTTGCTTTGCGGCCGCTGCCACTGCGCAAAACCGTAAACCTGAATGGGTAACCATTAAAACGCCTAATGTACGCTGTTGGGAGTGTAAAGTCAGGCTTGAGAGTTATATGAAAAGGGAGCTTTCCCAAACGGAAGGAGGGATCATGAAAATGCAGATCAATCTTCTAAGCGGCACCACAAGAGTCCAGTACTGGCCTGACCGGGTAAATACAAACTACATTAAAACCGCTTTCGCAAACGCCGGCTTTGATGCCGATGAAATCACTGCCGAGGAAGACAGCTACAAAAAACTGCCACCATCGTGCAAGAGAGCTGAAGATGGCGGTGGGCCAAAAAAAGGGAAGCCATGTCACATGCAGCCGTATAATTAAAAGAACATCATTGAACCAGCCGTAGCAAAATGCTACGGCTTTTTTGTGCCCTGGAAATTAGAAAAGGTCAACCTTATGCCGGCCTTCGTAGTTGAAGGGCATATTGATAAACAAACCGCTTTTTCCCACCCGGGTACTGCCTTTGGCCCCAACCAGGACTTCTTTGTTGAAGAGCACGTTCATCGTGTTTTTGAAAACATTCTTCATATCTACTTCCATGCTGGCAGGCAAGCTAAACTCCGAATGCTTTTGAATATGCATCAGCGTGTCGAGGGTAAATTTTCCAACAAAGTGGTTCTCCAGGTAAACGTCGCAATTCACGTTTTTGAGGTCGATCTCAAAATTGTTAGGATTAAAATAAACGAGGTCCAGCGATACCGTCGAACGGTCAAATCCCCAATTGGATACTTTGAAATTCTTCATGTCGCGGTACTCAAAAGAGACAGGTTTTTTGCACGACGAGATGAAACCAATGGTGAGCAGCAGCAAGAACAGCTTAAACATTAAAGGGAGGTTTTCACGCAAAATAACGAGAATACCAGACTTGCAACAAAAATCGACGTTGTTTAACACCGTTTTCGTAAACTAAATTTTTTGGTATATTTTCATTTTACTGATTAAGGTTTCACCCCAGATGTAGGCTAAGAGTTTTTGCACAAAGAATACAATATACTGTACTAATAATCAGTTCGTTCAGAAGCCCATTTAATGTTTATTTATCTTTCTATCTGCAGGTCTATATGTATTTTGTTAGAGGAAATTCCAAGATTCTT
>JASLBT010000456.1 GCA_030146445.1 Segetibacter sp.
CAGTTGCGGAGGGTTGATGATCCTGAACACGTCGTTTTTACCATCGTCGTGTGGTGTAAATGCTGAAGGGAAGTAGTAGCCGCAAATGCCCGCAGACACCACGATTACAGCACTGGCCGGACCACACAAACTGCTTACCGCAACGCGATAGATCCCGGGCTTTGTTACCAGGTACTGCCGGGCAACCGAACCATCCTGCCATTGATAGCTGCTGAAATTACCGGGATCGAGAACAAGCGTGTCACCGGCGCAAACTGTCGTAGCGGTTTGTAACTGCGGTTTTGGAAAAGGGTGAACGGAAAGCCGTAGCGTCCTGATTGAGTCACATCCCCCAACTGCCAGGAAGCGGTTCACGTAAGTACCGGCAACAGTATATCCGACATAAGATTGTCCTTCACAGATGGTTGTATCTATCGTGGTTTGCACCTGCTGACGAACCGTAAGCAATAAGGTCCGGCTGCTGTCGCATCCTGCCAGGGTAGTAAAGTTATCGGTGTAGGTTCCTGCTGTTGTGTATCCAAGATAGCTGCTGCCGGCGCAAATACTTTGACTGATGGTGCTGGTTATCTTAGCCCTCACAACGAGGTTTAAGGTGCGGATGCTGTCGCAACCATTTGCCGCACGCAGCGTGTCGATATACGTTCCAGTATTGTTGTAGCCAGCTATACCCTGCCCGAAACAGATGGTCGTGTCGATCGTTTTGCGGATGCGATCCGTTACCGTAAGCAATAAGGTGCGGCTGCTGTCGCATCCGGTCGAAGTAGTAAAATTATCAGTGTAAGTGCCCGATGTCGTATAACCAAGATAGCTGCTGCCGGCACAGATCCTTTGGCTGATGGTGCTGGTTAACTTACTCCTCACCACGAGGTTTAAGGTGCGGATGCTGTCGCAACCATTTGACCCGCGGTAGTTGTCCAAAAAGGTGCCGGTGGTATTATGACCCGCAATGGATTGACCAAGGCAGATGGTGGTGTCGACCGTGGTATAAGTCTTATCATAGACGTTGACCCTTATTGAGTCTATCACTTCGATGCAACCCGGAATGGTTGCTTTTAAAATATACGTACCGCTGTGTACGGGCAAGGCATTGTTGATCTCCACCCGCGGCCGGTTCAATACAAAGTTATTCGGTCCCGACCATTGGTAGGTGGCCCCAATCACCGTATCAGTATACAACAACAGGTTTGACCCGGTACATAAAGTATCATCATTGCTTCGGGCTATTGCCGTCAACTGGGCAAAGTCGCTGAAGTAACCAAATGAGGTTCCGGATAAGGAGCTGCCACCCTGCAGAAAGCCAAGATGAAATACGTGACTGGTATTGTTTACCTGGACAATACTGCCTGAAGGCACATCAGCTTGCGACAACAATACTTTTGCCGCAAGCCATTGCCCGGCACTTCCGGGTACTACGGAGAAATCACTTGCCTTGATTATTCCCGGCTTACCATTCAGTAAAAAGTTACCCTGGCCGCCCTGTGCTACAATCAGGGTAATATACAGGTTTTCGGCAGAAGTTCTTTTGAGGGAGATCCTGGTGCTCCCATTACACTTTAACCTCGGCAGTATCGCTGAGCCAAGTTCACAACCGATACCAGTTAGCTGGTACACGTATACCGGCTTATCTGACGTAATATACGTGCTGAAGTTCCGGAGGGGGGAAAGGTAAGTATTGCCTTTGTTTAACATTGCAATCGTGAGCCCGTCTTTTTTGATTGTGGTCCCATCCTCCACCGCCATAATGTACAGCTGGTCATCGGGAAAGTTCAGGTCACCCTTCAAGGCGATGTATTCCGTGCCGATAATGTTTACCGGGACGGTTTGATCTCCGATGATATCGGCACAGAACCCGTTTGTAGGGGTATATACCTCATCGTCGCTCAACGTAATGGCTACAGGGTGAGTACTTGTCACATGTGAGCCTTGCAGGTGCTGAATACCACTTTGCCCCCTCGCAACTGCTGCATAACACTGCCCCCTATTCAACAGCACCTGGAATGGAACACCGGCAAGATGGCCAACGATATTGTTGGATGGGGTAATCGTTACCACGGTATTGTTTTCCGATGCAATGATATTAAAAGAAGAATAGGGCAAGGGGTTATAGAAAGGGTGATTGCCAAAGCTGTATTGGGATGATATCCAGAAATCCTTCCCCAGGGCATTTCGTGCTTTCAACGTAAACACATCGGGGTTAAAGCTGCCGGCATTTACTTCGTAGTAAGCCGATATTCGTGCTGTGGAGGTGATCTTTAATCCTGTATTTACGACGGTGTTTGCAGGACGGGTCTCAATATTATCAATCCATAACGTGAGGTCAACCGACCGCGTCGAGTTTGCGGGAAGATTATAAATTTGTGGCGGCATTCCCCCACCGGCAGGTTGTGTAATCGTAACCGTCGCAGGTTTTTCGTAGCTGATAATGTTCAGCACAACCGGGCGGTCGAGCGTAACGCCGGCATAAACGGCATTGGCAACCTCCGGCACTGCAAACCAAAATGCTGTGTCTGTTTGTGCTTTTAAACCTGACCACGGTAACCAGCAAAAGCTAAATAAACACAGGTAAAAATATTTCATGGCTCCACCGGTATTTCTGCGCAATCGGGTTGCGAACATAATTTATAATTAAGGCATAACTGTATGGTCGTTGATTAGAATGCAGATCCGGGGAGGTTATCAAAAAAGAATATCGAGGCGAACTGTAACCAGGGCCTCCTGGATGAGTGATAGGTAGAATAAATATACACCACACCTTATACAAACAGAAATATTTCCTCGCGTCTGGCTGAAACCCTGTCGATCATGGAGCCGGGCAGCAAATTCCCATTATAACGTCGTACCGGTACCATTAACTTTTCCATGCAAATTCAGTGATGACAGATAAACTTCGGGGTAAACAAATGCCGGTTAGCGTAATGTACAAATGCCGGCAAAATGCAGGCGGACGAGCCGTAATGGTTTAGCTGTTGATGCCTGATGAAGATCCCGGATTGCTGTGGGAAGATCGGGTATTACGCCGTATCATAACGGCAGGTCTTTTATTTCTTCCGCTTTTTGTATTAGCCCGTGTAAACGCATCTCTTCGATGTCAAGTTCTTTTACCGCTTTAGCGATTGCCTCGTCGTTAAACGTTCCGTCTTTATGGTATTGAATGAGCATATCGCGTTCATATTTCAATACTGCGAGCTGCGCAAGTCTTACCTGAATGTGGTACAATTGCTGGGCTGCGCTTTCTTGTTTCTCCTTACCACTCCGGCTGTCTTTCTTCAACAGGATATTCAGGTCCATACGATACCGCTTCCTTATTTTATCGACAACTTTGGGTTCAAACTGACCAGGAAAGTTCTCCTCGATAAAGATCAATACCCGTTTTGTGAGTGTCAATTCAAGGTTATCCTCCTCTTTTTGCTGCTTCTTCTCCTCGGGTTTTATCCGCAGTCCTTTAATAAGCAGGGGAAGGGTTAGTCCCTGTACAACCAGGGTTAACAGAATAACGATGAATGTCAGCAGCAGGATGGCATTACGCTGCGGGAACGTGGAGCCGTTTGGCAAAATTATGGGCAACCCCAACGCGGTTGCAAGGCTGACGACCCCTCTTGTACCTGTCCAGGCAACAATAAATACGTTTTTCCACGATGTTTCTTCTTCTTTGTCGTACGGGAATGTTCGCTGCCGCTTTCTAAAAATCGACTGGTGATAAGCACCGGCAAAAACCCAAACGATGCGTATACCGATCGTTACCACCCCGATAATTAGCCCGTAGCCAACCAAACGGTACAGTTCCCCGTCGCCAAGCTGGCGTGTGATCAGCGGCAGTTGCAAACCAATCAGGATAAACACCAATCCGTTCAGCAGGAAGATAATTGTTTCCCAGACCACTGAAGCCTGAAGGCGGGTTTCATACGAAAACACCTCCCTCGAGCGCCAGGCTACCATTAGCCCGGCACTAACGACTGACAGCACCCCTGATGCGTGCACATGCTCGGCAAGAAAGTAAGCGATAAAGGGCGACACCAAACTCAGGCTAGTTTCAGCAATAGCATGTTCCTTGATTTTTTTATGGGCATAAACGAGCACAAAGCCTATACCTATCCCAATGGCAATTCCGCCGGCTGCAACAACAATGAACTCAAGACCCGCTTTCCAAAGAATAAATGTTCCGCTGAGCGCACCTACGGCATAACGGTAGGCAATCAGGGCAGACGCATCGTTCACAAGGCTTTCCCCTTCAATAATGGTAATTACCTTCCTGTTTAGACCGAGACCTTTTGTAATACTGGTGGCCGCCACGGCGTCGGGTGGAGACACAATTGCCCCCAGTACGAATGCTGCGGGCCAGCTAAATCCCGGAATAGTGTAATAAGCAGCTATGGCAACCGCCACGGTAGTAAAAAATACCAGCGTTACCGCGAGGGTTGATATTGGCCTGATCTCCTTTTTGAAGTCGTGCCACGATGTTTTGAAAGCAGCATCGTAAAGAATGGGTGGCAGAAATATATATATAGCAATGTCGGGGTCAAGTGCCAGATCTGGTAGAAATGGCGTGAAACCTACGATAAGTCCACACAATACCAGCAAAATCGGGTAGGGCAACCTGATTTTATCTGCTACCACCGAGAGCGCGATCAGGATTGCCAGTATGAATATGATTGTGCCAAAGATCGCCTGCATAATCATAAAGATACTGAGCCAGCCTATTTGAAACACCTGGGGATAGAAGTAAAGTTATTTGCGAAGGTGCCTAATAGATACATTCCCACCGTTTTAGAAATGAAAAAGCTCCCGAAGGGGAGCTCATACCGTAATGGTGAAAAACTTAGAACCTGATGTTCTTCAACCTGGAGATACCAGACGGCTCAAGTTTCACGAACACCGTTTCTGTTTCGTTGCTTGCCGAAACAAAGTATGCTGTTTCGTAATCAGCGGTAAATTCCATAACCTCGTTGATGTTGTAGTTGCTGTACCTCTTTGCAAACGCTCTTTTTGAAGCGGTGGGTAATTGATCCATTTGTACCGACTTTCCTGTGCCTATCAGGCTACCCTGCATGTCGTAATACGCCCGAACCGGCTCATTATTTAGCGAAAAACTCACCCACGAATAGGTATCGGACGACGTCCATTTTACATTAGTGGCTCCTGCGAAGTCACTCCTGAAGCTCCGAAGTGCCTGTTTGTTTATTACGGAAACTTTGTTTGCGTAAGCAGAAGAGATGAACATTACGGAGACGAAAGCGGCGATTAAGATCTTTTTCATAATTTCTATTTTTAACTAGTTGTTGTTATTAATTACAAGCCAAAACT
>JASLBT010000482.1 GCA_030146445.1 Segetibacter sp.
AATTGCCTGAAGTTGGGCAGCCCTTTTTTCGACTCATCGTCCCGCATTTGCTTAGGCTGGTAAATGTGTTGCCATTCCGTAAGTTTGTTATCCGAGATGAATTTCTTCCACGCCTCATTTGCCGCTTCGTCAACATTTACCCCAATCAACTTCACCCCCAGGCCTTTCCATTTTGCCCGGTAAATCGAATCAACTCTCGGGATTGTTTCCTTGCAGTGTCCGCAATTTGGATCCCAAAAGCTAACAAAAGTAAATGGCGCCTGAACGCCATACAGCGTAACACTTTTGCCACTGGTATCCAGCATCTTCAACTCCGCTGCCGGTTCGCCCAGCTGGTTCGCCATCAGGCTGTAAGCCCGGTCAAAAATATACTGCCGTTGTTTTTGGCTTAACCATGCGGTATCTCCCTTACTATAATATTTATCGAAGAGGTACAGGAAAACCTTCTCCTGCCCCATATATTCAGGGTTAATGTATTTGTCGGTAAACTTGCCCAACAGGTATTTGAACATTTCCTTGCTGTTGCGGCTTACCAAAAGCATATAATTTACTTCCGGAATGATGGAATCTGCATCCTGCGGAACGTAGTATTTATAGTACTCCTCGAGCTTAGGTTCAAAAAAAGGTGTCCGAACCAGCCGGTCATCGTCGAAAGAAACACCATCCCACCAATGTTCTTTTACAAACCGGTAAGGGTACGATGAGTCAGCGGAGCCATTGGCTAACTTCGGAACTGCCGGAATCTCAGGCCGCTTCATCGTATGAAAAAAGCTTGCAAGCATCGACTTTGGATGTTTTTTCAAGAGATCCTCGCGGTACGATTGCAATTCTTTGTTGCCTTGCGCCATGGCGCTTTTGATCAGTGTTGAGTCGCGGGCCGTTTTTGCAGCGCTCAGTTGTTTTTGCATGGCGTTCAGCTGAGGTGCCTTTTCCCCCAGGTAGCGCGTATATTCCTGGAAGAGCTGGTTTTCTGTTGAACCTGTTATGGTTACTACTTCCGGTTTAAGGGTATCGGCCTTTATGCTAAAATGCTGTTCATTGTCCATTAGCAACTCAAACAACAGAACTTTTCGCGGCGACACCACGAAATAAATACCGCCCGGCAGCCTGGTTTTTCCCTTGAAAACGCCCTGGCTGTTTTTATCCAGGTATGCTGAGTCTGCAAGATTTTTATATTGTCCGAAATGGCAGCCGAGGTATATCCAGCAATCCTTAAGAGGAGTTAGGGTAATGGGAATATTATACCCGGAGGTCGGGGCGGCAGCCGGCTTCGCTTTAGTTGCAACATTATTTTGAGCAGAAGTTGTTCCTACAACAAACGCACACAGCGCCGCAAGTACAAGTGTTCTCATAGAATCATTTTTTCGAGCAGGGTAAAAATATTCTTAAATGGGCAAAACGATTTTTTAAAAATGTTAATACCCTCCTTAATATTGGCTTAATCTATTGAAAGCAATAACGCTTGGTAGCAGCTAAGGATTATGTTACCGGCATTTGTACGGTGATGAAGCATGGTTGCGACGCTCCGTTCAACGGCAAAGCCCTGAGGATCACCAGCCTTTGATCATAAGGTTAAATCTTTTCTATTGCTTGTTCGTTGCGTTTACTTTTGTGACCATGAGAGGTAAAAAGGTGGTCTTAAAGAACGTGCGGCTCGAAAACTACGCGGCAGAGGGTAAGTCTCTTGCAAGGATTGAAGGAAAAGTGATCTTTGTTGAAAACACGATCCCGGGTGATGTAGTAGACGTTTTCTTACGAAAGAATAAGAAAGACTGGGCCGAAGGTGTTGCAGTACACTTTCATGAGTATTCCGAGCAGCGGGTTACCCCATTTTGCCAGCATTTTGGCGTTTGCGGGGGCTGCCAGTGGCAGATGCTCCCCTACGAAAAGCAGCTGGAATATAAACAACAACAGGTTAACGATAACCTTTCGCGAATCGGCAAAGTGGTACTCCCTCCGATACAGCCTATCCTCGGTGCGGCCGAGACACGCTATTACCGCAACAAAATGGAGTACACGTTTTCTCCGAAACGCTTTTTGCTACCGGAGGAGTTGCACAATCCCGGTGTTAGTTCCGAGGAAAACGTAGCCGGCTTTCATGCCCGCGGCCTTTTCGACAAAGTTGTGCAGATTATTAAGTGCCATCTTCAGCCGGAGCCTACAAACGACTTAAGGCTGGCTGTTCACGACTATGCCAGCGAGCAGCAATTAAGCTATTACGATATTAAAGCGCATCATGGTTTTCTTCGCACCATGCAGGTAAGAATGGCAACCACAGGTGAAATTATGGTGAACATCGTGGTCGGTACTAACGATAAGAAAAAGATAAATGGCCTGCTTGATCACCTCGTTAAACAGTTCCCACAGATTACTACGCTGCTCTATACCATCAACCCAAAAAAGAACGACAGCATATTTGACCTGGAGCCAATCGTATATACCGGGAACGGACATATTTTTGAGCAACTTGAAGATTATCGGTTTAAAATCTCACCAAAATCGTTTTTTCAAACCAATACCCGCCAGGGGGAAACGCTTTACAGGGTTGCACGTGAATTTGCCGAACTGGATGGCAGCCAGGTTGTTTACGACCTGTATTGTGGAACCGGGAGCATCGGCATCTTTGTGAGCAGTAAAGCAAAAAAGATCGTCGGCGTCGAGATGATCGACGAGGCAATTAGGGATGCCCGCGAAAACGCCACGATCAATAACCTCACAGATGCCGTATTCGTTACGGGCGATGTTGTTGATATTTGCAACGACGCTTTTTTTGCTAAACATGGCCGCCCTGATGTCGTGATTACCGATCCCCCGCGGGCAGGCATGCACGAGAAACTCGTAAACAAGCTGCTCGAGATTGAAGCTCCAACCATTGTTTATGTTAGCTGCAATCCCGCTACCCAGGCACGTGACCTGGCCCTTCTGGATGAGAAATATGTCGTCACCAAAGTACAACCTGTAGACATGTTTCCGCATACGCTGCACATTGAGAACGTAGTACAATTAAAACGGCGCTAACTTTTGGCAACTTACTTTTGTTACTGAACGAATCCAATTTTATGATGCAATTCAGACCCTCGCGCTTCGAGGTGCTTCCACTGGTAGTAAAAAACCTGGTAATTATCAATGTTCTTTTCTTTTTGGCGAAGGTTACAATCGGCAACTTCAATGGGTCAGCGATGCAGGATCTGCTCGCTTTGCATAACGTTCAATCGCCATTATTCAAGCCGTGGCAGATCATCACCCACCTGTTCATGCATGGTGATTTCATGCACATTCTTTTCAACATGTTGGCCTTGTGGATGTTTGGGGCCCCTCTTGAAAGCGAATGGGGGCCGCGTCGTTTCCTGACGTTTTATTTTCTGTGTGGGATAGGAGCCGCTTTACTCCACCTTTTTTTCCTGTGGTACGGTTCAAAAGATTTTATCAATCAACTTGAATACTTACGCGGGCACCTCACAGCTGAGAACTTGTACGCATTTGCATCGAAACACAGTGAACAACGAGGATTTTTGACACAACAGGTTGCTGAAAAAATTAACGAAGCACTTAGGTCTCCCAACGATCCTACTTACCTGACGAGTGCATTCTCCGCCGTTCACGAACGTGCATATGAAGCCATCAGCCGTCCAACGGTGGGTGCAAGCGGGGCGGTTTCCGGGATAATGGCAGGTTTTATGTACATTTTTCCAAACGCGAAAATTTATCTGTATTTTCTGTTCCCGGTTAAGGCAAAATGGCTTGGAATTGCATATTTTAGTATAGAGCTTATTATGGCCATCCAGGACAGGGGAGATGGGATCGCGCGGTGGGCACACATTGGCGGCGCTATAGTAGGATTTTTGCTGGTTTTGACGTGGAAGAGAAACCGGCCAAGGTATTATTAACCGTAAAGCGTATCTATAATTGTAAAGTTTATTGTATGAGTGTGCTGGAACAAAATAGCAGGCGGAAGATGTTACTGGGGCAGGATGGCAATGCACTTGTTCTTCTCCTGGCCATAAACGCAATTGCCTTTTCGATCGTTACCTTTCTAAAAATTCTTCACGTTCTCGATGGCGGCAATGTTGCGGGCTTCGTCAACAGCACGCTTCCTTACTTTGCCGTTTCGGCCGATACGCCAACGTTCGTTTCGAAGCCCTGGACGATTTTGACTTACATGTTTAGTGAGTACGGCCTATGGTCTTTAATAACCAGTATGATCTGGTTGTGGTGTTACGGCTATTTATTCCAGGACCTGGTCGGAAACAAAAAGCTCATCCCGGTGTACCTTTACGGCGGTCTGGCCGGGGGTTTATTTTTTCTTTTAGCTGTAAATCTAATTCCTGCTTTAAAAGCTGCAGCGCCCACTATTCAGCCCCTCGCAGGTGCCGGTCCGGCAATAATCGCGGTAGCGATTGCAACCACCACTTTTGCGCCCGGGTATAGAATTTTCCCCATGATCAATGGTGGGATCCCGCTGTGGATGCTGACGCTAATTTTTGTGATCATCAATTTTGCCACGGTTGGTTTTTCAAACCCCGGGTATGCCATTGCTGAAGTAGCTGCGGGTGTAATGGGATATGTTTTTACCTGGCAATTAAGAAAAGGTCATGATTGGAGTGAGTGGATGGTTAATCTTGTTAACTGGACAGATAACCTCTTCAATCCTGCAAAGAAGTACCAGAAAAAGCCCGAGAAACCCACGTTGTACTACAACGCACAACAACGTCCGTTTGTTAAAACCCCGCATGTAACCCAGCAACGTATAGATGAGTTGTTGGATAAAATTCACCAAAAAGGGTACAATCACCTGACCGACGAAGAAAAAGACTTCCTCAAAAAAGCCAGCCGGGAAGAACTATAGGTACCAACATTTTCTATTTGAAACAAAGCTTCTTTTCGGTTTTCGGTGTATCTGCGTTGCTCATGTAGCCGTGTGGCAATATCCTGGGCGTCACTGTTCGTCAGCTATGCGCATCCCGCCCACTAACCTGTATATCAACTCGCTACCAAGACAAACCCCAGGGCAGCCCTGCCGGCATGTTACATGCTGAACCTGTTCGGCTTGTCGTTTTAACGGCGCTTTTATGAGGTAAAAAATTATATTTACAACATGGCAGCCCGGACGTTAAGAAGATTTACCAAAACAGCTTTTATTGTTCTGAATAGTATTCTTGCCCTACTTTTCCTGTTGGCTTGCCTTGCACCATTCCTGGATCCGTCGGTTTGGTGGTTTATGGGTTTTCTTGGCCTTGCTTTTCCTTACCTCGTTATTTTGCTCATATTTTCGATGTTCTTCTGGTGGGTGGTTAATTTCAAGTATTCGTTAATTCCGATACTTACGCTGTTGATTGGAATCAAACAATTGCAGGTGTTGTTTGGGGTAAAACCGGGAACAATGTTCAAAGACCGGAAGGATACTTCCGCCATCAGGATAGTAGACTGGAACATCCGGAGCTTCGAGGGACTTAGTAACAAAGCCGACAAAAAGCGCATCGACCGCCTGTCCATTGCCGAAGCCGTTATGCGCAAAAACCCCGATGTGGTTTGCCTGCAGGAGTTCAATCACTCCAATGTTCAAAACAACTTCGCCCTTTTCTCAAGCAAGTACCCTTATCATTACTTTTCCAGGGACTTCACAAGGCGGACAAACAATTATCAGTCGGGATGTGTCATTTTCTCAAAACATCCAATTATCGACTCCGGTAGGGTTGAGTACCCCGGACCGTATAACGAAAGCCTGATCTACGCTGACATCAAAGGTCCCCATCAAACAATACGGGTACTTACAACCCACCTGCAGTCTTTTAAGTTCAATAAGCGAGACTATGAAGGAATGGAGCAAATAAAAAATACAGAGCAGCAGAGTTTGCAGGCATCAAAAAGCCTGTTTCAAAAAATGCGTCTGGCCTTTACCAAACGTAGTGAGCAGGCCCGGATTGTAAGGTCAGTGTTGGAAAAAGTGCCTTACCCGGCTGTGTTATGCGGCGACTTCAACGATGTACCGAATAGTTATACCTACGCCCAGATTCGATCTGATTGGCAGGATGCATTCCTGGCGACATCGATGGGTATTGGCAGAACCTTTATCGACGTAGCTCCTACGCTTCGCATCGATTACATAATGGTTGATCCCCGGTTCAACATTTTACAGTTCGACATGGTTGATGAAGCGCTCAGTGACCACCTGATGCTGATTACGGACATAGCGATAAAATAGCAGCATCATGCATTTGTAACAATTTATTACCTTCGGCGCCTAACGTCCTTTAACATGGAGTTTGTTCCCTACCACACTGCCGATTGTTGTTGCCTATAGGTAAAATGCCATTAGCCTTATTGCGTTCGTAACTACTGCAACTCCTTACATCAAACATATGTCTCAACTAACTGTTTATAATTCGCTAACCCGGAAAAAAGAACTATTCACACCCCTAACACCTGGCCATGTCGGCATGTATGTTTGCGGACCAACCGTAAGCGGTGAAAGTCATCTCGGACATGCACGACCATACATTACTTTCGACGTGATATTCCGCTATCTCATGTACCTGGGTTACAGAGTAAGGTATGTACGGAACATTACCGATGCAGGGCACTTTGAAGAAGAGGGCAGGGAAGCTGAAGATAAGATCAGCAAAAAAGCAGTGGTTGAGAAACTCGAACCCATGGAGCTGGTACAGAAATATACCAACCGGTTTCATGAGTCAATGAAGCGCTTTAACAACCTTGAACCAAGTATTGAACCAACCGCAACAGGCCATATCGTAGAACAGATCGGTATGATCGAGAAGATCATCACCGATGGCTATGCATATGTGGTAAATGGCAGCGTTTATTTTGATGTAGAAAAGTACAATACTGATTTTTCCGCGAAGGGATTACCTTATGGAATGCTGAGCGGAAGAGTATTGGAGGAGCAAGTAGAAAGCACCCGTGACCTGGACAACCAGGACGAAAAGAGAAATAAGCCCGACTTCGCCTTATGGAAAAATGCGCCTCCTGAACACATCATGCGCTGGAAAAGTCCCTGGGGCGAAGGTTTCCCCGGGTGGCATATTGAGTGCTCGGCGATGAGTGCCAAGTACCTTGGCGATGAATTTGATATTCACGGTGGCGGAATGGACCTGATGTTCCCACACCACGAATGCGAAATTGCGCAAAGCACAGTATGCAACCACAAAACGCCAGTACGTTATTGGTTGCACAATAATATGATCACCATCAATGGCAAAAAGATGGGGAAGAGCTACAACAACACGATAAAGTTAAGTGAGCTCTTCAGCGGGGATAACCCGATACTTGAACAGGCGTATAGCCCCATGACCATACGGTTTTTCATTTTGCAAACGCACTACAGCAGCACACTTGATTTTGGTAATGAGGCACTGAAGGCTGCCGAAAAAGGATTCCGGCGTTTATGGGACAGTTATGAGTCGCTCCAAAAGTTTGAAGTGGATACGTTTGCTTTCGGAGACGATCAGGTTGATCGCGAACTGAATGATAAAGTGGTTCGATTGCTTGGGGGCTTCGACGAATTCATGAACGATGACTTTAATACCGCCAAGGTGTTGGCCAACATATTCGAGCTGGTGCCAGTGATTAATTCGATCAGGGATAAGCATATTCAACCGGGTGCGCTTACCAGGGAAAACCTGTTGCTGCTGCAGCAACAGATGAAAGTTTACGTACAAGATGTGCTGGGTTTACAAAGTGAGCAGGCGGATAATACCAAACTCGAAGGAGTACTACGGGTGCTGATCGAGCTAAGAAAAACCGCTAAATCAAAGAAGGACTTTGTTACATCAGATGCAATACGAAAGCAACTGCTCGAACTGGGCATCGCGTTAAAAGATGAAAAAGACGGAAGTATAAGCTACACCATTAATTAATAAAGCCGCGGTGGCATCCCGGGTTTGCGCCGCAAAGTTGAAAGCTGAATCCATGCGGGAAGCCGAAAGCTGGATTATGTTGTAACGCCGACAGGCAGGCGGATAGAAGTGGCTACCCCGCTGAAGGCTTGTGTATGGCCCTGTGGCGGAGTAGTAACGGATAGCCGCGTATGTCGCCGATCCGTTAGCCTGTGCTGAATGCCCCAAATCCCCCCGGAAGAAGTAATGGTATAATCTAGCTGGTTTGCTACCACAACCGCGGTGCTAATGTTCGCAGTCATCGGCATGTGCATGATTATGTACCCGGCACGATTTGTAATTGATTACGTGAGCAGTGACGATGCCGGTAACTGCCGGAAGTAAAAGCCAATGCTCGTATTCGATAAAAAATATCTTTAGAACCAGGAAAATGAAACCAATGGAGAAAATGACCATAGGAATAATACTGTGGTGATGTTTTTTGTAACCATGGTATAACGACCAGGTTCCTATACAGAAAGCCAACGCGATCATTCCTGCTTCGAATGCCGTGTTCTCAATAAGCTCCAGGCCAAATATGGGAAGGCTCGTGATAAAAAGCGGCAAAAGGGCGCAGTGGATTGCACATGCGAGCGAGGTTGCAATTCCCAGGGCGTCCAGGTTTATTTTTGATCTCATCAAGGCGGCAAAGCTAAAACAATGCAACAAAGTTGCAAAATATATGTTAGGGTAAAGAGCCGTCATCATTTTACCGATGGCAGAGTGTAAATTTGTACCACAAAAGATTATATGAACAAGAAGATTGTAGGGTATGGACTGTTTTTCATCGTGCTGACGGGAGCATTCTTCTTTTTTGTTTTCAGGGGAACCGACAACTGGAAGCGGAAATTGCCTGTACTCAATTATGTAAAGCCGTTCGCATTTACCAACCAGGATAACCAAACCGTCACCGAGAAAGATATCGCGGGCAAGGTAGCCGTGGTAGAATATTTTTTTACTACCTGTAAGGGCATTTGCCCACGGATGAACAGTAGTATGAAGAAGATTTATGAAGAGTTCAAGGACGAACCAGACTTTGTAATTCTCGCACATACGGTGCAGCCTGAAACGGATAGCGTTCCGAGGTTAAAGTATTATGCCGACAGCATGAAAGTGGATACCAATAAATGGATTTTTTTAACCGGCGATAAAAACCGGTTATACACTGCCGCCCGTGGAAGCTACCTGCTCGACGATCCGAAAAACAGCGTTGAAAAGCTGGAGGACCAGTTTATACATACGCAGTTTTTTGCCCTTGTTGATAAGGATGGCAAGGTGAGGGGCGGTGCATATGATGGTTTGAAGAACGAAGAGATGAAAAAACTCAGCAAAGACATAAAGGACCTGCTTCAGGAAAAACCCCTTTCAGCCGCTTTGTAAAGGGTATACTTACCAAAATCCTTAATACCACGATATGCAAGCCCGGATAATGGATATTCTTAAAAAAAATCAGCTCAGCGTCACGGAGAGCCGCAAAAGAATTTTGGAGCTTTTCCAGGATAATCCGGGTGCCCTGGCGCATCATGATATCGAATTAAAAACGGGGGACAAGTTTGACCGGGTAACGATTTATCGCACCCTGCAAACTTTTGTCGAAAAAGGAATATTGCACACGATCCCTTCTGCAGATAATTCTATCCGCTACGCATTATGTAAGGATGAATGTACGGAGGGACATCACCACGACAACCATGTGCACTTTATTTGTGATAAGTGCGAAACAACCTATTGCCTTGAAGCCATTACCGTTCCGGAAGTTAAGCTTCCCAAAGGGTTTGTGCCTAACCAGATAGAAGTGGTCGTAAATGGAAAGTGCAGAAACTGTGTGAAGTAACAATAATCTGACCCCCGTCAATTCTACCAATGCTTATCCCTTTCCGGTGCTACCCACAGAACTCCGCCTTTTCAGGTTAGCCATTATACCCCGGCTATTCGTCCTGCCAAACATCGCTGTATTCGGCAGGGTTTCGCTTAAATTGGATGAGTACAAAACGGCATAGTGGTACAACTTTCAGGTTATTCTCACGTGCATGTTCAACCATTACACCCAGCAACTTTTTTGCAAGTCCCTGATCTTCATAGCTGGGCTCAACCCCGGTATGGTAAACGATCAGTTCATTGCTTGTGACGGCAACTTCCATTTCGGCAATCTTTTCATTTCCTTTTGCGACGAAAAACAGTCCCTTTCCATCAGCGTAGGTTTCAAATTGTACATCAGTCATACAAATGGTGCTTAGTTTAGATTGGTGTTCAACGCAACTGCTCCCCCGGCGCGTCCGTTAACTGCGATAAAGATAACGACGACGATGATAAATGGAGCAAACGGATGCGGTGCTGCGATCCTTGCAGCGTACTGTGAGCCGCCTTGAAAAATAACCGGAAACAGATTGTTTCGCGACGGACCCATCGATTGCTGAAAACCCTTTCAAATATGAAAATCGCAGGCAATAACACCTGCAACGGTCATAGATTACCTGATGCCGTTTAGTTGATTTATGAAGTACGTCAACCTTTTTTGTACAGTTTTGTTGATACCTTAAACTGCTGAAGACCAATTATAAGTGGTGACTATTGATTGTTAGAAAAGTGTATATACAGCTGAGGTACTGGGAGAACTGGCACTACCTGGCCAAATACATTCCCTTGTTTCCTTTTTGGTTTTGGTATTGTTTACGTGCACGTTCCCTTTGGTTTTTCACTCCATCAAATCCAACGATCACATTCGGCGGCTTCGAAG
>JASLBT010000019.1 GCA_030146445.1 Segetibacter sp.
GCACGAGGATCGCGAAAGATTTTTACCACAACTTCATTGATTCATTTTTTGAGACTATTAAGTTCCTGTCCCTTTCCGACAAGGATTTTTCAAAACGCATTAGTGGCAATTTCGACCTGCTCAACCGTTTGTACGACACGGGACAAAATGTTCAGCTTAACTCCGCACACTTCTTCAACATTGAATACCTTAACTGGGGGATCCCCAAATACAGCCGCTACCCTTTTCTCGGCGTGTATATGCCTGTAAAGAACGAAGCAGTTAACAAAATCATTCTCGACATGCGCCGTAAGTACAACTCGATAATGATTTCGGCAGGGGAATTCAAGTCAACCTTTCACACCTATGCAAAAGGCAGGTATGCGCTGGGGTTAGCGGCTGATCAAACACCAGGATCACCGGGAGCTGGTTATTGGCTTCATTTCTTTGGGAAGCTTACCCCGTTTGTTACAGGACCGGAAAAAAGTGCAAGGATCAACAACACGGCCGTAGTTTGGGTACACTACTATAAAGTGAAAAGAGGATATTATCATGCCGACTTCGATTTGGTGACTACCGAACCGCAAAAGTTTGGTCGTGGGGAGCTAACAAAGGAGTTTGTGCGGATGCTTGAAAACAGTATACGGAAAAAGCCGGCCAATTACTTATGGAGTCACCGGCGATGGAAACACCCGTTCAAAGAAGAATACCGTAAGTTGGTTATTGAGCGATAAATAAAGGCAGCGGTTAGTCAGCCGATTGCCTTCAAGAGTACCAGCAGGCTGAAGCAGACTTATGCCACCGTGGTGCGACCGCTAATTGAGAACTGAAGCATCCTTTTCGGTCTCAATGCGCGCTTCATCTTTAATCCTGCTCCAACCGCCGAGAACATTTCGTAAGTTGTGAATACCTTGTCTTTTCAGCAGTGAAATGGCGATGATGCTTCGGTAACCACCACCGCAGTGGACATAAAGGTTGTCGTGGTCGTTGATGTTCGCCATGTTAGCCGGATCCTTAAGATCGGCCAAAGGAACATTTACCGCGCCTTTTACGTGTCCATCCGCGAACTCTACTTCCTTCCGAACATCCATAACCACCAGGTTGGGATCGAAAGGGATGTCCATCGCCAATTCGTCTGCTTCTACATCAATGACAATGTCAATTGTCTCGCCGGCTTTTAACCAGGCGTCGAAGCCACCTTCGAGAAATCCATGAATGTTTGAAATCCCCACGCGGGCAAGTCGTACGATGGTTTCTCTTTCTTTTCCCGGCTCGGTAACGAGCACCAATGGTTCGTCAAACGGCAGCAGGCTTCCGGCCCATTCGGCAAATCTACCTTCAAGACCTATACTGATACTCCCCGGCACAAATCCCTGGCTGAAAATGTTGGCATTCCGGGTATCCAGCGCAGTGGCTTCGCCGCCGATCATGCGTTTAAAATCTTCAACCGGTAATGGGGTGAGTCCTTTTTCGAGTATGGTATCAAGGCTGTCGTAACCCTGCATATTTGTTTTTGCATTCTGTTGAAAATAGGCGGGAGCATCCTCGAGCCCTTCGGTTACAGCGGCAATAAACGCTTCTCTTGAGGTCGCCTGTAGGGCGTAGTTTGTCGACTTCTGTTCACCGATTGTGCTATACGTTTCGCTACCCAGGTTTTTGCCGCAGCTACTGCCAGGCCCGTGTGCGGGATAAACAATCACGTTGTCGGCGAGAGGAAGTATTTTCTGTTGTAAGCTATCGTACATCATACTGGCGAGTTCTTCTTTAAGGAGGTCGCCGCTGCTCAGGTCGGGCCGGCCCACATCTCCTACAAACAAGGTATCGCCCGTAAACACTGCATGGTCGTTCCCCAGTTCGTCTTTTAGAAGGTAACAGGTGCTCTCAACGGTATGGCCCGGTGTATGAAGCACGCTGATCTTTAGTTTTCCGATGGCAAATTCTTCTCCGTCGTTCGCAACGTGCACCGGAAAAGTGGTAATGGTATTGGGGCCGTAAACTATTGGTGCGCCGGTCGCCTTAGCCAGGTCAAGGTGACCGCTGACAAAGTCGGCATGAAAGTGTGTTTCAAATATGAAGCGGATCTTTGCCTTTCGTTCTTTTGCAAGCTGCACGTATGCCTCAATGTCTCTCAACGGATCAATCACGGCCGCTTCCCCTTCGCTCTCAATATAATATGCAGACTCGCTAAGACAATTCGTATAAAGTTGTTTGATGAACATACCGCAAATGTTTTGGCAAAAATACGATGGGCGCAGGTAAGCAAAAGGTAAAATTGGGACACTCGCTCCCGGCAAATAAAAAAGGATGCCTGTTTTCAGCAGACATCCTTAACTATCGGAACGATATAGCTTATCCTACGAGGTCCTCAACAAACTTGTTAACTTCAGCAACTCTGGCATAGTTAACACCATAATATATAAACTTGCCGTCTCTCTGTGTACTAACAATGCCTGCCCGACGAAGAATGGCAAGGTGTTGAGAAGCTACGGACTGCTCAAGGCGCAGCTTTACGTAAATTTCAGTAACGGTCATCCTTTTACTTTCATCAAGCAGTTTGATCATCTGCTGACGTAGTTTGTGGTTGAGAGCCCTGAGTATCAGCGATGCTTTCTTGAGGTGTAAAAAATCGAGTTGAATGGAAATACTTTCTGACGTGTCAGTGATCGTAATTCCTTGTGAACTTGTTATCATTGGAGATTGGGGTTTAACATCTATTTTAAGTAAATATAAAAACGCATAGGCGAATAACCTAATGGATGATCAAATAATTAAATTTTCTTAACTATTTTTCCACCCTTGCGTTAGCTGTAGTAAAAAATTCCTTGTAGTATTCCGGCGCAGTATAAACAGGGTCAGAAAACTGCCTGTTTTTGAATAAGCCATGCGCCAGTAACGCCAGGTCTGCCGCTGAATGTTGGACTTCTTTAAACAGATATTTTTCACCGGGATTTAGATTTTTGAACTTTCCGGCTCCATCTCCTGTGCAAAGTACCTGTTCAGGCGATATGACATTTATGCTTAATGGATTCAATATCATCGCGCATGGTTGCAGTACAGTCCTAAGGTTTTTGTCGTAAATGGCTGTAAAAACTTCCAATCGCCTGGCATCTATCATGGGGCAATAAAGCAAATTGTAACTGTGGTTGTCATTGGCCGTGCTTTTTATCGCAGCCATTGCCATTACTTCCAGCGTATTGACACAAATCATTGGTTTACCAAGAGCAAAACAAAATCCCTTTGCTGCGCTCATTCCTACCCGCAATCCTGTATAACTTCCCGGACCGGAGGTGACTGCCACAGCGTCAATTCTTTTTATGCCTATCCCGGCTTTTTTAAGCCCGTTGTTGATGGCACCGTGCAGGAAGCCGGCATGTTCCTTTTGTTGGCTGTTGGCTTCCAACGACATAACCTCACCATCTTGTGAAATGCACACCGACGCATAACTGGTGGCCGTATCTATGTTTAACAAAAAAGACACTATATCGTTATTTCGTTGACACCTCTTTAATTAAAGCCGGAGCCGGCATGTATGCAGAATCATGTACGGCAAGTACGGTCAAAAGGTTGTAGATATTGTTTAGGCCTATCTTTTGCGCCCATTCAAAAGGACCAAAAGGGTAATTTGTTCCAAGCTGCATGGCCTGGTCGATTTCTTGCCTGGTGCTCACTTGTTCGCCTAATGCAAAATAGGCTTCGTTTATGACCATTGAAATTATCCGTGGAGCGACCATTCCGGGCGAATCAGGTACCAAAAAAAAGTTCCAACCCAGGGCATTTAGAACCAACTGAGCTTCCCGGATCAGTTCAGGTGGTGCTACAACTTCTACTATGTCGCGGCCGAGAAACCCCGGCCATGCATTTATCCGTATGAACCGATTTTGATAACTCGCTAAAGTTGACGTTACTGCGTTGACAAAAACGATTGTGCCTTTACTGAAAGCGGGTATGCGCTGTGCAATGTCATTCTCCGGAAGCAGTAGGAACACAACATCAGCATTATCCGGTGCATCTTTAACGCCTTCGCGGTACTCAATCGCATCTATCATTGAAGTCTTTGCTTCAAATTCTTTTTTGCTCAAAGGATCTGCAATTACCACAACGCGCATGACCTGGATTTGGCAGGCAAAATTAGGTTTGTTCGTTGAGCGAAATTGTATGTATTTTGTTTTTCAACGACAAACATGAATAAAGAGTCCATAATAACCCTTGATGCTCCTGCACCGATCGGGCCATATAGCCAAGCCATACGCGCAGGAAACATGTTGTTTATCAGCGGTCAGATAGCAATAGATCCTGCTACAAACCAACTAATTGAAGGGGATGTAAGCCGCGAAACCCAGCAGGTGATGAAAAACCTTTCTGCTATCCTGCTTGCCGGCGGAATGGACTTTTCCAACGTGGTAAAAACAACCATTTTCTTAACAGATATGGATCTCTTCGCTGTCGTAAACGAGGTATATGGCAAGCATTTTAAGTTGAACCCCCCTGCAAGAGAAACAGTGGCGGTAAAGGGATTACCAAAAGGCGTTAATGTAGAAATAAGCATGATCGCAATATCAGATGCGATAATCTCCCCTGAAGTCTAGAGCCCTGGTCACCTGCCGTTTCGTTGGCCGCTTTTCGCTTTCATTAACCGGCAAAATATTCTTCGACACATACCACAGTGTTGTTGAATGTAAACGCTTGCTGGTGCGGGACGGCAAAGCTATGGCAACATCCCTCGCTTCAATCCTATAAGCACCGGCACCCCTTATAAACATCGGCATAGCAGGAGAGTCAACACCTTCAACGGTTATCTTTGCCGCAAATACTGAGAATCATGTTACAGGTGAACTACATAAGGCAAAACCCGGAGCTCGTGAAAGAGCGCCTGGAAGTGAAAAATTTTGCTGAAACCAGCCTTGTTGATGAAGTACTGTTGCTGGACGACGAAAGAAAGCGCATTCAAAATGAATCAGATAATACCCAGGCAAAAATAAACAGCGCCTCCAAAGAAATTGGCAGCCTGATGAAGCGGGGCGACAAGGAAGCTGCCGAAGACCTGAAAATGGAGGTTGCTGCTTTAAAGCTGGCTGTTGAGCCGTTGAAAGAGAAAGCTTCAGAGATCGAAAAGGTACTGCGCGATAAACTTGTTCTTTTACCCAACCTCCCCGCGGCTATTGTTCCAAAAGGTAAAACCCCCGACGACAACGAGGTGGTGAAAGAGGGCGGAGAAAAGCCAGCATTAGCCGATGGCGCCGTACCGCACTGGGAACTTACCAGCAAGTACAAGCTGATTGATTTTGAACTGGGTACCAAAATCACCGGCAGTGGCTTTCCGGTTTATACGGGCAAAGGTGCGCGCCTTCAAAGGGCCCTGGTTCAGTACTTTCTCGACTTTAATACCGCTGCAGGTTATCTTGAGTACCTTCCTCCATTTATGGTAAATGCCGAAAGTGCTTATGGTACGGGCCAGTTGCCCGATAAAGAAGGCCAGATGTACCATGTAACTGAAGACGGCTTTTACCTGATCCCCACTGCGGAAGTACCCGTTACAAATGTGTACCGCGACACCATCTTAAAGGAAGATGAGCTACCCATAAAAATGACCGCGTACTCACCATGTTTCAGGCGTGAAGCGGGCAGTTATGGTAAAGATGTTCGCGGCTTAAACCTGCTTCACCAGTTCGAAAAGGTCGAAATCATCCAGATCGTACACCCGGAAAAAAGTTATCAGGTAATTGATGAGATGGTCGCTCACATCGAAAAGCTGTTACAAAATCTCGAACTACCCTATCGCATACTCCGGTTATGTGGGGGCGATATGGGTTTCACCAGTGCGCTGACCTACGACTTCGAAGTATATAGCGCCGCACAGGGGCGGTGGCTCGAAGTAAGCAGTGTTTCAAACTTCGAAAATTTTCAAACCAACCGGCTGAAGTGCAGGTATAGGGATAAGGATGGAAAAACACAGCTTACCCATAGCCTGAACGGAAGTTCCCTCGCATTACCGAGAATAGTAGCCAGCCTGCTCGAGAATAACCAACGTGAAAACGGTATCAATCTGCCGAAAGTATTACAGCCTTATTTCGGTGCAGACGTTATCAGCATATAGCAGCCGCACAACATAACAACAAAAGCCCCGGCAATAAACGGGGCTTTTTTATTATTCACTTAGTTAATTATTTAAACAGTCCTTTCACCTTGTCGAGCAGTCCCTCTCCAGATCCCTGGTCCTGGCCGAAATTATTGTTTACCGGACCTTTTGAACTATCTCCGCCTGTGAAGCCGGTAATCATCTTCGTTAAGTCGAAATGATTGTCGGAAGGATCGTTGGTGCGGCTGGCAAATTTTTTCATCACAACCGGTATCAGGCTACCGGCTATCTGGCTGGCTTTCCCCTGGTCAAGTCCGAATTTTTTTGTCAGGCTTTCAATGAAGCCACCCTGTATGTTTTGGGTCACAGGAGATTGGCTGATGTCGTTGTCTCCTCCCTTCAGCAGGTCAGTAACATCCGAGACCCTTCCGCCGGCTATTGCATTTTTTAATCCGCTGAAGATCGAATTCGATGCTTCCTCCACAGCTTCTTCATTTCTTTCGTTGGGTATATCGGGGTTATTGATTATAGGTTCGCCCGCATAATGCTTAACCAGTTCTTTGAGTTTATCTAACATAATTGTGGTATTTACGAAATTAATAAAAACAGCAGCTGTAAGATAGATGCCTTTTACAACAATTGCCAGCTTTAGCTAACCTGGTTTGCCATCTTCTCTGCGTTTTCCGCCATCTGCAGTTGTTCGATGAATTCGTCGATCTCGCCATTCACAACTGCATCCAGGTTGTACGATGTTAGCCCGATCCTATGGTCGGTGACCCTACCCTGCGGCCAGTTGTACGTTCTGATCTTTGCGCTTCGGTCACCAGTGCTCACGAGGGTTTTTCGATGGCGGCTGATTTCATCTTCCTGCTTTCTTACCTGTTCTTCGTAAAGCCGTGAACGAAGCATATTCATTGCTTTTTCCCGGTTGCCCAGCTGACTGCGCTCTGTTTGGCAGACCACCACCGTTCCCGTGGGAATATGGGTAAGCAATACTTTTGTCTCAACTTTGTTTACGTTCTGCCCGCCTGCTCCGCCGCTTCGGGCAGTTTCCATCTTTACGTCACTTTCATTAAGGTGAAAGTCGATCTCTTCGGCCTCGGGCATAACCGCTACCGTTGCGGCAGAGGTATGTACCCGTCCCTGTGTTTCAGTGTTAGGTACACGTTGTACGCGATGCACCCCGCTCTCGAATTTCAAAGTTCCATAAACGTCCTCTCCCTGCACCTCTACAATCACCTCCTTGTAACCGCCAACAGTTCCTTCATTCTCACTTACGACTGCTGTTTTCCAACCCCGTTTGCTGCAATATCGCAGGTACATGTTCAACAGGTCGCCCGCGAACAAGCTAGCCTCATCGCCGCCGGTGCCCGCCCTGATTTCGATGATCGCATTTTTATCATCCTGTGGGTCTTTGGGGATGAGCAATTTTGTGAGCTGCTTTTCGAGCCGCTCTTTTTTTTCCTCGAGTTCCGGCAATTCCATTTTTGCCAGTTCGCGCATGTCCTCGTCGTTGCTGTTCAATGCTTCCCTCCCAAACTCATAATCCGCAAGCAATCTTTTGTATTCTTCAAAGGGCTTCACAATGTTCTCCAGGCTCCTGTATTCTTTACTCAGCTTTTGAAACTCCTGCTGGTTGCCAATGATCTCAGGGTTTGTTAACGCCAGTCCTACCTGTTCGAACCGCCCTTTTATATTTTCAAGTTTGTCTATCACAATTCAATTTTTTTGATCTGCTCCAAAGTGCCCGGCTGATCTGAAAAAATCAGCGATCACCCGCCAGGGTTAAATTAATCAGAGCGGGTAAGTTTTCACATCTGCAGCCTTTAAAGAACGGCGGCAAAGTTAAGTGTTTCCCACGCCATTGTATAAGCTTTGCTTTCATACTTTTGATTACTATGGCCTTAAGAAAATGGGTTGCCGAACTGCTGTTTACAGGTTCAGAAATGCTGGGCGACCAGCATGTACTCATAGCCGACCTAAACGGAACAATCGTCGACATCGTGCCCCTTTCAGCTGCGGGCGACGACGTGGAGAAATTGAGCGGCATAATTTGTCCGGGCTTTATCAACTGTCATTGCCACCTCGAGTTGAGCCATATGCGCGGGTTGATACCGGAACATACCGGGCTTGTTGATTTTGTTTTCAAAGTCGTAACCCAACGCCACTTCCCCGATGAAGAGATTATTGACGCGATTGGAAAAGCTGAACAGGAAATGATTTCCAACGGCATTGTGGCCGTAGGCGACATTTGTAATAATTATCTTACGCTGCTTCAGAAAAAGCAACAACGGTTGCGTTACCATAACTTTATCGAAGCAAGTGGCTGGCTGCCTACGGTAGCAGACAGCCGGCTCCGAAGGGCCCTTGACATACTAGAGGCTTTTAGCCAGGCAAACCTGCCAGAGCCACAAAGAAACTCCATCGTACCACATGCCCCTTATTCTGTATCCGATGCACTTTGGCAGGCGATAAGCCCATTTTTTGCCGGCAAAACTGCCACGATCCACAACCAGGAAACGCATGGCGAAAACGCTTTTTTTCAAGAAGGCACGGGCGACTTTCTTCGTATGTATAACCTGATGAAGATCGACAACAGCTTTCATAAACCAACCGGCAAAACAAGCCTGCAGTCGTACCTGCCAAAGCTTAACGCCGCGGCAACGCTTTTGCTGGTACACAATACCTTTACATCCGAAGCTGACGTTGTGTACGCAATTAACCACGCGCAAAAGGCGCAGCAGGAATTGTTTTGGTGCGTTTGCATCAACGCTAACCAGTACATCGAAGAAAGGACACCACCTGTTGAAGCACTAAGGTCGAATGGTGCGCAGGTTGTTGTTGGAACAGACAGCCTGGCCAGCAACTGGAGCTTAAGCATTCTCGATGAACTGAAGAGCCTGCAGGCGTCATTCCCCGCAATACCGCTGGAGGAACTGCTTCGATGGGCCACCGAAAACGGGGCGAGAGCATTAGGAATGTCTGATGAGCTCGGGACTTTCGAAAAAGGAAAGCAGCCGGGCATTTTACAGATCACTGAAGTAAGGACAAATCAATTGACAACAAAATCGGGTATTAAAAGAATTCTTTAAAAGAAATTATGGGAACAGGTGAAAGCTGGCTTGGAATGGAAGGTTTGATCAACGGAAATCCCTACCTGATCAGGGTTCGTGAAACCATGCAGTCGTTTATTAATGCAAAACGGTACAACCACCGCTTCGACATTGTTTGGAATTATACGGCCGTGGATGAAACCATGATGCCGCAAGCTGCACAAATGCTGCTGATGGAAGAAGCAGAACACGATCTGCTTGGCGTGTTGGAGAAAGATGAACAGGCAATGTTAACTATGGTTTACCTGGGCAACAACCAAAAGGTACTCTATTGGTATTCCTCGAATCTCGAAGAAACCGCGAAACGGATCAACTCAGTATTGAAGTCTACACCTGAATTGCCCGTTGAGATTTTTGCTTCGGAAGACGCAGAGTGGAAACAGTATAAAACTGTTTTGCCCAGCAGCCGATCGTAACAGGGCAGGTTCGGGCTATCCGATGCGTTAACATTGTTGCGGGGTGCAATTACACCGTCGTATTTACCCGTGGATGCGAACAGCTGCGAAGCGTACTGCCGTACAAGCGAGCGTGGCAACGATGCTTGTCCAAAGAGCTAATGCCGGTCACCAAAAAAAATTTTCACCCCAGGATCTCCTGCAAAATGGGGAGGCTTTTGATCACCCCAAAATCCTGAACGTGCAGGGCGATGTAGTTCTGGTAAGCGGCCATGAGGTCGCGCTTTATCTGCCGGGGTATCTGAAATTGCTCGAGGTCGTTATAGAAATTGATGTTCAGTAGTTGAGAGGTGATCATCGCTGACTTTCCATCCAGGTAGTAGGGATGTTCAGGCTTTTCGCTGATAAACTGCCCCTCCAAAAGGTCGGCAACAGGGGTTTCCGGCCCGTACTCGCCCTGAATACGAAAGCCCAGCTCACCGCCGAGGTGAAGCGTGAAATAAAGGGGAAGCATTCCCGTAAATGCGTTATTTCCTTTATCCAGTTGCACGAGGGTATCCTGCACCAGGTAGAACATGTCAGGGTTTGCTTCCGGCTGTTTAAGGCAATGCTGCATCATTTCAACGATGTACATCGCCACAGTATTTTTTACTACGTCGAACAATACGCTTTGGTACAGGTAACCCCATTGATATTCCTTTATAAAATTGAGGTTTTTAAACTCGTTCCGATAAACCACCATCTCGAGAATAGCGGCCGGCTGAAAGTAAATCGCTTTTGAAGAAGCTTTTTTCGTCTGTTGCCTGATCCCTTTTACGATATACGTTTGAATGCCGAACAACTCTGTGTAAGCAGTGGCAATAACGCTGGTATCTCCATACCGGATGATTCGTAAAATGATGCCCCGTGTTTTATGCGTCATGTGTAACTAGCAACAACAAATGTATCATTAAGCTGGCAGGTACCGGCTGCCTGTATGGGAGGTGTAGCAGAATAAAGCTGCAAGCAAAAGGGCCGACAGATATCTGCGGCCCTTTTAGATAATTGGTGACTATTCCTATTCGAAAGTACTATAAAAATAGGGCGTCTTTGCCTCGAATTCGGCGCTGCAGGTATCCACCATTTTGTAAGAACGCATAATGCCGAGCGCTTTACGTTTTTCATAAACCTGGTCCTGTGTGCAATTGCGCATAATCCGTGCGATCTGTTCATCCCCAAAGCCGTTCCGCTTAGCTTCCTTTAGAAGATCAGCAGGTAAGGTTTCAATGGTGTAGCTATTAATGTCTTTTTCGATATCGCAGATCTTTTGTATCTGGTAGAGGAACCAGCGATCGATGCCCGTTGCCTGCGAAATTGTTTTTACCGTAACCCCCTGCATCAGCGCATCTTTAATTCTAAAATTGCGATCCCATTTAGGTGTTTTTATATATTCGACCAACTCATCGGTCTTCATCAGGCTTTTGCCATAGTAGCCGAGACCCACTGCTTCGTTTTCGAGACTCTGGCAGGCCTTCTGAATTGCCTCCGTAAAGCTCCTGCCGATCGCCATTACTTCACCTACGCTTTTCATTTGTAAACCCAGTGTATCATTGGCTCCTTTGAACTTATCGAAGTTCCAGCGGGGAACCTTAACGATTACGTAGTCAAGCGCAGGCTCAAAATAAGCCGAAGTGGTTTGGGTGATCTGGTTTTTCAATTCATCAAGCGAGTAGCCAAT
>JASLBT010000209.1 GCA_030146445.1 Segetibacter sp.
CTTTTCTGCAACCGGGCTTTCTTTTATTTTTTCTATTTCTTCCTGCACCGCAAGTTCAGCATCTTCCATTCGGGTTCCCTTTACCAGCTTCCCCTCTATCGTGAGCAGGCCGGTTTCAACGCTGCCCATATGATAACATTCTATGTTGCTAAACAGTTGCTTTTCTTTCACCAAAGCCTGATACAACCGCGACGAACCGCCTCCGCTTAAGATGTCGCTGATCAAGTCGGCTACGTAGTAACCTTTTTCGAGCCGGGATGCGATGTGCCATGTCTTGTAGAATGCGTCCAGCGGAACATCGGCTTCTACACGCATCCTGCGGGGTTCCTGTTGTGGAGGTTCTACCGGAAGGCGGCGTTCGTATTTGGTACCCATTGGAATATCGGCAAACCACTTTTCTGCCAGCCTTTTTACCTGTTCCAGATGTACAGCACCGGCAACTACCAGTATTGCATTAACGGGCCGGTAGTGTTTAAAGAAGAAAGCCTTAACGTCGTCGAGCGTAGCATTTTCTACATGGCTTAACTCCTTGCCAATCGTCATCCAGCGGTAAGGATGTTGCTTGTAAGCGAGTTCCCTGAGCTTGTGCCAAACGTCGCCGTATGGTTTATTGATGTAGTGTTCTTTAAATTCTTCGCAAACCACTTTCCGCTGTACGTCCAGGCTTTTATCGTCGAAGGCCAGGCTTAACATACGGTCACTTTCGAGCCAGAAAGCCGTTTCGAGGTTTTCGGCGGGTAGCGTAATGTAATAATTGGTTAAGTCGTTTGTCGTGTAAGCATTATTGTCGCCACCCGCCCTTTGCAAGGGGTCGTCGTATTCGGGTATGTTGATGCTGCCGCCAAACATCAGGTGTTCAAATAAGTGGGCAAATCCTGTCTTTTGCGGGTCCTCATCGCGGGCACCTACGTCGTACATCACGTTAACCACCGCCATCGGTGTACAGTGATCTTCATGAACCAGCACCCTGAGACCGTTATCTAAAACAAACCTGTCGTAATGAATCATAATTCTGAAAATAGCGGTGCAAAATAGCCCATTTCAACATTATGAAATCCTATTTTTTAAAGGGCCTTGCTGCCTGGATGCTCTTTGAAGCTACAGCTGGATTGCCGCCTGGAAAGTGTTGAGCTGTCGTCACCTAAACGGGTGATCCAGCCTACACATATTATGAAAGCAGTTTTAGCGTTATTATTTGGCAATTTCTCCTGCCTTCAATATCAATGAAAAATGTAGTTACGTTAAGCCTGCTTTTCTGTTCAATGAGCAGGTTGAAATAAATATACCCGAAGAATGGAAGATTTACCGACTTTATCCGGGACATTAGCTGCGCCGGTTTTACTATGCATGCGCAATCGTCGCACAGCAGGCAACGGTGGTGCTAAACTATAATTACCCGCCGCGAAAAGACCACATCACTCCTGAAGAACTGGGCCTGTACTTTGAACAATATGCTGCTGCAACAGAAAAGACTTCCTTCAACATCAGCTATGCCGATATCCGCGGAACCAACCAGCCTGTTGATCTTGCCGACTTTACCACCTCATCTTCAAACGTTGTTGTTGTACAACTGTACCTGCTTCTGGGTGCCTGCGTGCTGGTTACCATTCTCCTGAAACGACGGAAAAAGCAGAATGCAGGTCATTGATGAACCGGGGGATATTAACTGCTTTTGAGTAGTTGTAACGTTTTCTCGTCTTTATCACCGTCGTAAAACTTGTCGAGTACTGATTGAAAAACGTCGTTGGTATTGAGCGCTGCGAACAAGGTCATAGATGACTTTAATTTTACGTCATCCGGGCTGCCAAAGATCGCGTGCGCATCTTCAGAGCCAAGTCCGAGTAAAACATTACAGATCTCCAGGAGCCGTTTCCCCAACACCGGGTGGGCAAGATATGCCACCGCTTCTGCTTTGTCATTGATCCCGTAAAATCGTGCAGTTTCGCTCATACCAAGCCCTTTCAACTGCGGGAAAATATACCACATCCAGTGACTCCTTTTTTTGCCATTAGTGATTTCGGCCAGCGCCGTTTCATATGCGGTTTCCTGTGCAAGGATAAACCTGTTTAGATCGTTGGTCATTGAATTTAGGTATTAAGGTATTGGGTATTGATGAGCGGATTACGGATTGGGGATTAGTATTATGGTATTGGGTATTGGGTTGAGCGGCCGTTGTTTTTTGCGAAGAACGGTTTTTTTGGTTATACCGGAAAGACGTGTGCGACTTGGGGTTCCCGTTGCTGCTGGCTGCACCACCGCACAAGCGAGCGTGGCAACGGACGTTCAATAACCATTCAACTGCCGGTCACCAAAAAAAACGATCAAAGTACTAACCGTAGCGGGCAAGCCAGAGTTCCCGCTATTTAAAGCAAAAAGCGCCGGACGATCCAACGCTTTTTGCTGAGAATTCACCAACAGTTAGTCATCACTTTTTCGTGACGACCAGTTTATGAACGAATTGTTCTGTACCGTAGCGCATTTTAACCAGGTACGTTCCCGCAGCAAGGTTTGCAGTACTGATCTTATGGTTGTTCCCGTTACCAGGAAGCAACTTTTGCTGCAGCACCTTGCCTGAGAGATCGGTGATGATAACTTCTATTTTGCCATTCAAAGCTTTGTTTACCTGTAATTGGATATAGGTAGTTGCCGGGTTAGGGTAAATGCTAAACCGGGTGTTTAACGGAATATGTATGTTAAACACAGGACTGTATGTTGCCGAGCCATCTTTATCCACCATTTTCAGACGGTAGAATACACGTCTTCCACGCATCGGCTCCGCATCGTCGTTGAATGCATAGTTGGTTCGACCTGCTGCGGAAACTTCGCCAACTTTGGTATAACCGCTTCCGTTTAAGCTCCGTTCAACTTCATACCGGCTGAAAGAGATTTCGCTCATCACCGTCCACTCAAGTTTAACCATACCGCCCACCAGTTTACCACCAAATACGGCGAGTTTAACGGGTAAAGCTGTTAAGCCCGGGCAGGTGCTGTTCCAGGTCATTGTTGCAAATTCCGGGCGGTCTACAAAAGGATTGCGGTTGCCCTGGAAATTGTAGGCGGCATTGTTCCGGTCGATTTCTTTTGGACTCACGGGATCCTGCTGGTGCCACTTCAACATGAGCTGCAGGTACGGTATATCCACGCTGGGGTAAGTATTGGGTTCAAATGCCTGTGTACCATTTAATCCGCCTGGCCAGTTCGGCATGCTTTCTTCGTATCGGGTTACGAAATACAGGAATGCGCGTGCCAGGTCTCCTTTGTACTCGTTGATGGGTTCGAAAACCGGGCCGGTAAAACCTGCAATTGCTGATGATCCGAGCTTACTTCCGTTAAGGCTTGTAAAGGTGGGTGCCGCCACTTCGCCGTAAATAAAACTGCCCCGTTCGTTATTCACCAGCTTATCGGTTGGAAACAGGTGAATATAATCCGTTGCTGCACCCGGCACTCCGGTGCTTCCACTAAACCAGTTGATCGGCACAGAATGTTCGCGGTTATACTTTTCACTTTCGGTATTGCCACCGGTTCCATTGTCCTGTTGGCCTACGGGGGCAGGGCCAGGTGTGAAGTTATATGGATCGGGACCGGTTGGATTATCGGAATATACATCCCAGATCACCATTGGGGATGTGCCGGGTCCGACTTCCCGGGGCTTTACGTCGGAAACCAGGTATTGGGCCCACAATTCGTTGTAGGTTTTTGGGGTATGGGTTGTGGTGATGATCGTTTTGAGTGTGGTTTTAAGGTCGGCGCAGCCTTTGCCGGTTGTACTCACATAGTAGCCGGCAGGCTCGCCGGTCGTGCTGTTGGTGGTGGTGGCGGTTGCTGTTGAAGGCGTGGTATTGTAAACAGGGCCACCTGTACAGCTAAATCCATTTAGCGCATACACAAAGAAATAATAAGTGGTATTGGTAGTTAGCCCGGTCGACGAAAACGTATCTCCGGCGCTGAATTTTACAACTGTTCCGCCGGCAGCAGTGCCTACAGCCTGCCCTGCGGTATAACCGGTGCCATTCACGGGTGTAAAAGAAAACGTTGGCGAGGTAGAACGGACCACCAGGTAACCGTCGGCCCCTGTAGCATTTGCAAATGAACCGTTCACCGATGTTCCTGCAGCCGTGGTTGTGACTGCGCCGGGCGGCGTTGTTGGCGCAACACATGGCGGCGGGCTGGTGGTGGCCACAGAACCCACAAGCGGTGACACCAGGTTGTACAGCGGCCCGCCGGAGCAGTTTGCATTTGTCGAAAATATATGGAAGTAATATGTT
>JASLBT010000041.1 GCA_030146445.1 Segetibacter sp.
TGGCAGTAAAACCAGTGATCTCCGACAACCAATCTTGCAGTTCAGTAAATATCTGATGATAACCTTCCCACTGATCAGCGGGTGCAAAAGGATGCATTCTCGAAAATTCCGGCCAGCTAACCGGGATCAACTGGGTGGCAGCATTAAGTTTCATAGTGCAGCTTCCCAGAGGGATCATAGAATGTGCAAGGCTCAGATCGCGGTTCTCCAACATTTTGAGGTAACGCATCATTTCACTTTCACTATGATGGCTGTTGAATACCTGGTGTTCCAGAAACGAAGAGGTCCTGGTCAGTGGCGTGGGAATGTTATCGAGATTACTGTTGTAATCGAACATAACCCCGGCTTCGCCCATACCTTTCAATTGGGCAAATACATGTAATATATTAAGTACATCACACTGGGCAGTCGTTTCGTCGATGGATATACCCACGTAATTATCGGGGTAATAGAAAAAATTGATCCTTTGCGCTTCAGCGATCTGCTTCAAAGCTGCGAGATCATCCACTTTCACTTTCAAGGTGTCGAAAAAGAATTGGTTTTGCTGCTCAAAGCCCATCTCGTTAAGTTCCGCATTTAGCGAGTAAGCCAGCATGCTTACCCTTTTGGCAATATTCTTTAAGCCTTCAGGCCCATGGTAAACGGCATACATCGCTGCAATGTTCGCCAGCAGCGCCTGAGCCGTACAGATGTTAGAAGTTGCCTTTTCCCTGCGGATGTGTTGCTCACGGGTTTGAAGTGCCATGCGCAATGCGCGGTTTCCTTCGGCGTCAATGCTGATACCAATGATCCTGCCGGGAATAACCCTTTTGAATTCATCTTTTGTGGCGAAGAATGCGGCGTGTGGACCACCAAAACCCATCGGAACACCAAAACGTTGGGCCGAGCCAATTGCAACATCGGCACCAAGTTCACCGGGTGGTGTCAGCAGTGTAAGGGCGAGCAGGTCTGTTGCCATTACTACCTGGGCGTGAACAGCATGTACGTTTTTGATAAACTCCCGATAGTCTTCAATGGACCCGTTGCTAGCAGGATATTGTACGATTGCGCCAAAGTAAGTTTCATCGAGGATTGCGGTACGGAAGTCTCCGATAACCAATTGTATTTTTATCGGTAACGCACGGGTTTGCAAGACGTCTATGGTTTGCGCAAACACGTGTTCATCAACAAAGAACTTCGGCGCAGTGATGTGCTCGGCTTTGTTTTTGGTGTTGAATAGCATAGCCATGGCCTCAGCTGCCGCTGTTCCCTCATCCAGCAGCGAAGCGTTTGCGATAGACAGGCCCGTCAGATCGCTCACCATTGTTTGAAAGTTCAATAAACTTTCTAACCTGCCTTGCGCAATTTCAGCCTGGTATGGGGTATATTGGGTATACCATCCCGGGTTCTCAAAAAGGTTACGAAGTATAACTGAGGGCATTATTGTATCGTAATAACCCTGACCGATATGGCTTCTGAATACTTTATTTTTGGCAGCCACCTGTTTCAGCTCGTTGAGGTACTGAAACTCACTCACTGGTCCGGCGACTTCCAGTGCCTCTGCTGAACGAATAGCGGCAGGGATCGTTTTTTCAATCAACTCATCCATCGACTTCATTCCGATTACCGCGAGCATATCGGCGGTTTCCTGCTCATTTGGCCCGATATGCCTGTGCTGGAATTCGGTTGCCTGTTGCTCAAATATGTTCATATAATCTATACTTGCGATTTCTTTTTTGGTACGGGCATAAGTACATTTCCCGGCATCGTTGTGTCACTCACTTGTACCACAAAACCCTTATCAACAAACCTCTTGCACCAACAACGATCGATTGGAACTGACCCCTATTATACCGTGCTAAAACCTGATTTTAAAATGATGCGCAAAGGTAAGGGGATGTGCTCAAAAACGGGGCATCTGAACCCGAATTCAGGTATGTATTAACGATTTCTATCAACCACTAATTACTAGCGCTGAACCGGACTTTATAAACAACCCAACGACCCTTTTAGTTCACCAGCTCCATGAAGCGCTAATATGGATTTCTTCAATCTGCGGACGCTTCAACATTGATGAAACCCCATGGGCCGGCGACCTCCTGGGCAGCAGATTTGTTAAGAAAACAAGGTAATTCCCGCCCTTAGGCTGTAAAAACCTACTTTTGCAATCCTTTGTTTGTTTTAGGTTAAACGAACACCCCGTTTTTAACTTAGATGAAAGTAGGTTTCGTAAACATATTTGGTAAGCCAAACGCTGGCAAAAGCACCTTGCTTAACGCTTTAATTGGCGAGAAACTTGCAATCGTTAGCTCCAAGGTTCAAACAACCCGCCACCGCATTAAAGCATTCCTGAACAAACCCGGCGAATACCAAATCATCTTCTCCGATACGCCTGGCATAATCGAGCCGAAATACAAGCTGCACGAAAAAATGATGAAGGCTGTAAAAGGCAGTCTTGAAGACGCAGATATTGCCTTGTTGCTGGTTGATGTAAAGGAAAGCTGGCAGGAGGCTGACGATATTTTTTCAACGCTGAAGCTGAAAGTTCCTGCCGTTGTGGTGACCACCAAAACGGATACGGCAAAAGACACCAAAATCGAGGAAGCGAAGGCATTCTTCAGTACAAAAAGGTACTGTAAAGAATGGATCGGCATCTCCGCATCGAAGGGTGAAGGCATCGACTTGCTCCTTCAATTAATTCTTCGGTATCTGCCGAAGGGGGAGCCTTTTTATGACGAAGACGACCTTACTGACCTGCCGACCAAATTTTTCGTAGGAGAAATGATCAGGGAAAAGGTGTTCCAGCTATTTGGCGATGAAATTCCCTACCATACTACGGTGCTTATCAATGAATTCAAAGAAAAAGAAAGCCTGATTAAAATCCAGGGCGACATAATTGTTCAACGCGAAAGCCAGAAAGCAATTATACTTGGAGAAGGCGGAAAAATGATTAAGCAACTGGGAACCCTTGCCCGAGCCGATATGGAACAGTTTCTTGGTCAAAAGGTTTTTTTACAACTGTTTGTAAAAGTTAAAAACAAATGGCGCGACGACGAATTCAAGCTTAGGGAATACGGTTATAACAACTAAGCAGGCAAGTGAGTACGGTGGCCTACATACCATGGAAGGATATTCCAAGTTTTAGACAGCAATCTTTCGAGTTTATAAATGCTCCTTACAGGGAGATAAGGAAATTAATATGGGATTTACAGTAGCAATAGTTGGAAGACCCAATGTTGGGAAAAGTACTTTTTTTAACCGGCTTGTAGAAGAACGCAAAGCGATTGTTGACGATGTCAGCGGGGTTACCCGCGACCGCCAATATGGTGTGGCGGAATGGACAGGTAAAACGTTCAATGTAATCGACACGGGCGGGTTTGTGCCAAACAGTGTTGACATCTTTGAGACCGAAATTCGTAAACAGGTTAAGATCGCAATAGAGGAAGCCAATGCGCTCATCTTTATGGTAGATGCTTCTACCGGAATTACAGAACTGGACTCTTCGATGGCCGATGTACTGCGCCGGAGCACCAAACCAGTGTTCCTCTGCATAAACAAGGTGGACAATAGTGACCGCCTGCTCGAAGCAAATGAATTTTATAGCCTCGGTTTCGAACGGGTATTCTTTGTCAGCAGCATCAGCGGCAGCGGAACAGGTGAAATACTTGATGAAATCGCCACATTAATTACCCAGGAAGACTCTGACGAAGCATCGACAGTAACCCCTTTACCAAAATTTGCCATTATAGGCCAGCCGAACGTCGGTAAATCTTCGCTGCTGAATGCCCTGGTAGGCAAAGAAAGAACGATCGTAAGTGATATTGCAGGAACAACCCGGGATACTATACACACTCACTACAACCTTTTCCAGAAAGAGTTTATTCTCATCGATACTGCTGGTATTCGCCGGAAAACCAAGGTAAACGAGGATCTTGAATTTTATTCCGTGATCCGGGCGATCAAAGCAATGGACGAGGCCGATGTATGCCTTCTGTTGCTGGATGCTTCCAAGGGTATAACGGCCCAGGACCTGAACATCTTTAGCCTCGCCGTAAAAAAAGGTAAAGGCATCGTTGTTCTGGTAAACAAGTGGGACCTGGTTGAAAAAGAAACCAATTCGGCCAGGGATTACGAAAAGCAGTTAAAAGAGAAACTGGCCCCGTTTACCGATGTGCCGATCATCTTTATTTCTGTCGTCGAAAAGACCCGCATACTTAAAGCGATGGAGGTCGGTCTCGAGGTTTATGAAAACAAAACCCGCAAAATTCCTACGTCGCAGCTTAATGAAGTGATGCTGAAAGCTGTAGAAGCTTACCATGCCCCGGTCGTACGCGGAAACGCCATCAAAATAAAATACATCACCCAGTTGCCAACACACGTACCATCCTTTGCGTTTTTCGCAAACTACCCTGATGACATAAAAAACCCTTACAAGAATTACCTGGAAAACAAGTTGAGAGAACATTTTAAGTTTACCGGGGTTCCGGTACGTATTTTCTTCAGAAAAAAGTGACAACCCGGTCATATCTACTTTAATTTCAATTAAAATCATGCAACAACTTTGGGTCGTATAGCTTTTGCATGTACTTTCGCGCGGTAAAAAACTAACATTTATGAAAAAATTCTTGGCATTTATTGCAATTGCTGGATCACTTACCGCTTGTGGCGGAGACTCAACTTCAGAAACTACCTCAGATTCTTCTACAAACAACATTACAGTTGACACATCTAACACGATGATGGACACATCACGTACCATGATGGATACTTCAAGTAATATGATGGATACCACAGGTGGCGCTATGAGCGGCGACACTACTTCAAGAACGAGGTAATTACCGAACGCTTTTAAAAAATACCCGCAACCTTTTGCGGGTATTTTTTTATGCGTACCATTGTAATGATCAATATATAGGTATTGTTACAACACACCAGCTTATGAAACAAGCTTTTTTAAAGCTTCACCTCGCTATCGTCCTGGCAGGCTTTACCGGTGTATTCGGAAAATTGATCACCCTGAACGAGGGACTACTCGTTTGGTACAGGCTTTTTCTTTCCGCCTGTTTGCTTGCGGCCTTGCTCGTAATCTCGAAAAAACTGGAAAGGATTTCTGTTGCGGAGTTTGTAAAAATCGGGCTTGCAGGTTTCTTACTTGGGCTACACTGGATATTTTTTTATGGCAGCATCAAATATTCAAATATCTCCATTGGGGTAGTTTGCTTTTCGATGACTGGCTTTTTTACTGCTATACTGGCCCCGATCATAAACCGGAAAAAGTTTTCGCTCGCCGAATTACTATTAAGTACACTAACGCTGCTGGGCATCGGGCTGATCTTTCACTTCGACACGAAGTACAGAACAGGTATCATCCTTGGAATCATATCGTCGCTTATCGTTGCGTTCTTTACTGTTATCAACGAGCGACTAAGCAAGCAATACTCTAGCGAAACGGTCACTCTTTACGAAATGACCGGCGGGTTTCTTGGGTTGAGCCTGATCATGCCTGTTTACCTACTCATTTCGCCGGTAACCTCAATTTTACCTTCGGCTGCCGACCTCGGCTACCTGTTGTTGCTGGCTTCGTTTTGTACAGTCCTGTTATATCTGCTGGTAACCCAGGCGCTTCGAAAAATCTCCGCCTTCACCGTAAACCTTAGTTTCAACCTTGAACCGGTATACGGCATTCTTCTCGCCATTATGATCTACCAGGAGAACAAGGAACTTAGCGCTCCTTTCTACACGGGGCTTGCCCTCATCATCCTTTCCGTTTTGTTCCAGATGCTTCGGGTGATTTCGCAAAACCGGAAACCTGTTTTTAACAACCAGATCGGCACGACCGCAAAACTGCAATCGGGTAGCTAAAAGTTAGCTCCTTACCCGGCGGCCACCATCTTCTGTTTGCTCTTTTTGCTTTCGACCAGCATTTTCTCTTTAAGTGACTCTACTTTTGTCCGCAACAACCTGAGTTCGGCCTGTTGCTCCTTGATGAAGCCGTTATCTTCCAGCTTGCCGACGACTGCATTCATTTCTTCTTCGTTGTCGTATACCATTTTGCGAAATTCGCTGGAGTAGTCCTTCGCCCGGGAACGATAAATATTTTTGGTCATCCATTCTTTAGTGGCGAGAAACTCATCGAGACTAATGATAAACAGTTCCCTTGAAAGATTTTTTGAGCGTTTAAGCTCCAGCAGTGCTGCTATCGAGTGTACCAATTTTTGCATTGCATAGGCGCTGCCCTGTTTGGCATAAAAAGCATGAACCATGTCCCACGACTTTATCTTGCCACTGCGGATATTTTTTTTCAGCTGGTCAACTTCGTCGGTGGGTATCAACTGGCCGCCAATATTGCACCACGACGCCCGGGTGGCTTTAACGGGAATACCAGCGAGCAGGCTTTCAATACTATCGTGTTGATCAGCAAAGTCGAGTAGTTGATTACAAGCATATACAACAACCAGTTGGCAGTAGATGTCGTATGCCTGCTGAACTTTAATGATCAAAACTTTTCTTTTTGAATTTTCTATTCCGTTGGCGACAATCTCCAGTTCGTTCAAAACAGGATCCTTTGCTATGAGCAGTTGCTCTCCCACCGAAATCGTTTCCTGCTCGGTATATTTCTCGTCCGGACTTGTCTTTTGCAGATACGCTGTACCGGTGTATAATTTCAACTTTTGCAAAGCTTCGAATATTTCGTTGATGCTGTCAGGCGCGAGGTATTCGTATTCAATTAACTGTTGCCGATCGGTTCTTTTATCACGGTCGATGTATTTTCTTTCGTTTCGTGCAAGCGCATACATATTGTAAGCAAACCAATAACAGGGCATTAAAACCAACTCATCACGGCTTATGTTATTGCTTACCAGCGTAAACGGGAAAGGAACTGAAAGCTCTGCGGGATAATCGCCTTTTGCCAGTATTGTATAGCTTGCAAACTTAGAATTGTGCTTGAGGCTTACGCATAAGCCTGGCCAGAAACCGCGTCCCGCAACGAGCTCGCCATCCGCACTCCGGCTATTGTGGTTCGAGCCAATGGTGGCGCCGGCAGCGATATTGCTTTGCCCCATTACCATTGAGGCGCATAAAAAAGAATTGTTGTGGTGTTGCTCGTGCGCAGGAAATATCAGGGAGTTAAGTACCTCGCAACACGATATGGTGGAATTATTACCAAGGTAAGAATTGATAAGGCGTGCGCCGTATTTCAGCTGCGAATGCGAAGCCATTATAAAACGAACGGCTTTCACCCCATAAAATGCACGGCACCCAAATCCCACGATCCCATTCACCATTTCACAGCCCTCACCTATTTGCGACTTTCCTTCGGGACCTGAGTTGATGGTTAGATTTTTCAACTTGTTGGCGCCTTTCAAATAGGCATCACTACCGATCATTACGTCTTTGATGATCTTGCAATTTTTGATTACTGTACGATCACCGATCTTACCGTAATATCCGCGTCGCTTATCTCCTTTGGCTTCTGTGAACTGCCTGAACTTCTCAAGCAGGGGAAGGTCGTCGCGGTGCTTTGTCCATAAGTAAGCATCTCCCGCCAACATTCCATCGAATGGAATGATCTTTCGCCCTCCATTTTCGTTACACAGTTCAAGCCAGATGCGCAAGCTTTCTTCCTCACCATCCTTTACCAGCCCGTTTCCAAACTTTGCGAAATCTGTAGTGACCAGTTCGTTTACATTTACCACAATCACTTCGCTGCCGATAATATAATGCGACAGGTAGTTTACGTTGTCGATGACCACGTTGTCGCCAAAATCGGAGCTGATGATGGTAGAATTATATAAGCCGACCGGCACTTTCAAGTCGCTAAACTCAAGACAAAACTGCTCGAGTTTACCAATTTTTACGAGCCCGAAAAATTTACAATTCTTAACCAACTCGGGATTAAAGGAGTCGGAGACCAGTATATTGTTCCAGTTGTCGGAAGTGTTGCGGTTGCGTACGAGAACCTCGATTTCAAAAGCAGATAATTGCCGGTGCTTGACCGCGTCGCTGGTTTGTGCGTTGCGTAAATAATATTCGTCTTTGCCTTTCGGCAGATATTGAGGAGCCACAAAATTGTATCCCAGCGACGCCATAGAATTCTTTTTTATCACATTAGTGGCAGCACCCATGATTCTTTCGTTTAATGGTCAATTTAAAATAGCAATTATTCAATTTACCCGGAAAGCCTGTTCCTTGAAGCCGTATCCTAGCCTTTCTACCGGGTTAAATGACGAGGATTTAACCTGGTTGGTTGTACAGAAAATGTTCTTTTTCCAAGTTGCAATCATCAACATATTACAACAACTGGCATGCAGCGCATACAGCCCGCAGATGATTTCAAATGGTCACTTTCGGCTGTCTTGCCATGTGCTGTTTCAATGCCCGCGCCTACAGGTGTTTGGTCCCGAACTTACGACAGCCTATTGCGCTCGTCGCCAGTCTGCGACCGGATTAGCAGGTAAGCTCAGCCGAACAAAGGTTTCAAAGTACAAGTGAGTGACACAACGATGTTGAAGAATGAGGCTGAGTTGGTAACAAAAAAAATACCAGTATACAAGCAAACAAGGGAATATGCGGCCCGGATCAAGCTGTTTATGATTATTCCACGGTCACCGACTTAGCAAGGTTACGCGGTTTATCA
>JASLBT010000044.1 GCA_030146445.1 Segetibacter sp.
AACAAAAAATGGGACAAGGCGCGATGTAGTGTTGTCGGTACGCTGTTGCACGAGGCCTTTCCAGTATTGAACCTCTAATCTGTTAGCCGAAGGATACTGTAGCTGATGAAGTGCCCTGATTTAACCTCCAAAAACATGTCCGGTAAGAGTGATGCTCTAAGATAGCAAAGGGCGGGTACCTGATGTAAGCGGCGAGTCGATTGAACTGAAAAATTGGAGGAAGCGAGAAGAGTAGGTTAAATAAAAAGACCGGCATTACTGCCGGCCTTCCTTACTTACTAACCCATTAAATTCTGACACTAAATTACAAATCTGGTACAGAAATCAAAATTAATTTTTCGTGCTGTGAATAACTTTCACCATGTAAAAACAAGTGAAAACAGGTGAAATCCACAGAAAAACACCACGTTGGCGAATAGCACAAGACAGAATGTCCCGTTTCAGCAAAAACCAGCCGGCGCAAAAAGACATTCTGTCGCCGTTTGCAGCATGTGCTGATTTTTAACGGGTTCGAGCATAATTTGGAAATTCATTTGTTGCATGGTTTAAAACGACTATTATGAATTCAATTTTTTTAATATCCATTATCTTTTTGGGAATTAGCTTTCTTGTTTCTATGCAGTTGAAAAGCAAGTTTGCTAAATATGGTGCTATTCCGCTGGCAGCTGGCCTGACCGGTCGGGAGGTGGCAGAGAGAATGCTGCGCGAAAGCAACATTTACGACGTTCAGGTTGTGTCTGTGCCCGGGCACCTCTCTGACCATTATGATCCCGTTTCGAAAACTGTAAATCTAAGTCCCGAAGTATACAGCGAACGGAGTATATCAGCTGCTGCTGTAGCGGCACATGAGTGCGGTCATGCGGTGCAACATGCGACTGCTTATAGCTGGCTTAAAATGCGCAGCACCCTGGTTCCTGTTGTACAGTTCAGCAGTAACATTATCCACTGGGTACTGCTCGCGGGAATTATCATGGTTAATTCTTTTCCCGGGCTCTTGCTGGTCGGCATTGTTCTTTTTGCCCTTACAACGCTGTTCGCTTTTATTACCTTACCGGTGGAGTTTGATGCGAGCCGGCGCGCATTAGCCTGGTTGAACACTGCCCAAATTACAAGAGGTCGAGAGACAGATGGAGCAAGGGATGCCTTAAAGTGGGCGGCAATGACTTATGTGGTTGCAGCGATTGCCTCGCTTGCAACGCTGATCCAGTATGTCCTTATCTACCTCTCCGGCAGCCGGAGAGAAGACTAACGCAGTTATTAAATAAAAGACCACATGAGGCACATGTGGTCTTTTTTATTTTTTGGTCCGGCGTTACAAATTCCGAATAGTTATAAAGTTTTTAGAACTTTATTTGTTCATCATCTTTATCGAAGAAGTGGAATTCGGTGATGTTGTAGTTGGTATTGGGTGCGATCCTGATCTTCGTTTTAAATTTTCGGTTCCATTTATGCCGGATGGAAGAAAAAAACCAACCTTTCGTTAAGTGTGAGTACAAGATCGGATGAACATGCAGGGTAAGGTCCTTATGCTGGTGGGTTACCAGGTACAAAAGTTTTTTTTCGATTTCATCTTCAAGCAGAACAGTTGAGGTTATTTTACCTGTACCGTTACAGCTGGGACAAACTTCCGAGGTATTAATATTCACTTCAGGGCGCATACGCTGGCGGGTAATCTGCATCAGCCCGAATTTCGAGATAGGAAGCACCGCGTGTTTTGCGCGGTCCGGCCTCATAAAGCCGTCCATCACATCCTGCAACTTCTTCTTGTTCTCAGGCAGCTTCATATCTATGAAGTCCACTACGATTATCCCACCGATATCGCGAAGTCTTAATTGCCGTGCTATCTCCTCGGCTGCCTCCACATTCGTTTGAAAAGCATTTTCTTCCTGGTTATTACTTACGCTTTTGTACCCGCTGTTTACGTCAATGACGTGAAGTGCCTCAGTATGTTCAATTATGAGATAAGCACCACTTGGAAGATTGACCGTTTTACCAAAAGCAGATTTCACCTGCTTCGTAATACCGAAATGGTCAAAGATGGCAACGCCATTTGCATAATGTGAAACAATCTCGGCCTTTTCAGGTGCTATCTTCTGGATGTAATTGCGGGTGTCGTTAAAGATGTTTTGATCGTTCACGACAATTTTATTGAAGTCTTCGGTAAGCAGATCCCTTAACATGCTTGTGGTCTTCGTTTGCTCGCTAAGGATCTTGGAAGGTGCAACAGCGTTTTTGAGGTTCTTCTGTATCGCTTTCCAGGTATTGACAAGAGCAGTAAGATCTTCATGCAACTCTGCAGTGTTTTTACCCTCGGCAGCAGTCCGGACAATCACGCCAAAGTTCTTCGTCTTAATTGCCTCAACGATTTTCTGCAAACGTTTTCTTTCCTCACTGCTGTGGATCTTTTTTGAAACTGCAACGATGTCGTTAAACGGGGTAAGCACGACAAACCGGCCCGGAAGCGATATCTCGCAACTTAACCTGGGACCTTTGGCTGCAATTGGCTCTTTTAATATTTGTACGAGAATATTGGGTTTGCCACCCAATACGTCATTGATCTTGCCGGTTTTAACAATCTCCGGCTCCACTTCAAATTTACCAAAGTCGAAAACTTGCTCGGATTTATCGTTTATTGATTGTTGAGTAAACTTGAGTATGGATTTTGCATAGGGACTAAGATCCGTATAGTGTAAAAAAGCATCCTTTTCAAAACCTACATCTACAAATGCGGCATTAAGGCCAGGAATTAGTTTTTTAACTTTTCCAAGATAAAGGTCACCTACGCCAAAGCTGGCGTCCGTTTTTTCATTATGTATTTCAACTAGCTTCTTTTCTTCAAGGAGGGCTATTTCCACCCCTTGCGGGGTGGCATTAATAATCAATTCTTTATTCAATGTGCAACTTTTAATAATTCACAAATTCCGCGGCGGGAACGGAATAAACCATAACAGCACTATGTTTTACCAACACAGTCATATCCTGCCACTTATAATTTGATAAGGTAAAGGTAAAGTTGCAAAACAGTGGTTGGTGGGGCACCAGAAAGTTGCAAATGCCGGAGTAGGCTACTCCGGCAATGCTAATAACAGGGTGAGGTTAATTATTTCCTCTTCTTATGACGATTTTTTCTCAATCTCTTTTTTCGCTTATGTGTTGCTATCTTATGACGTTTTCTTTTCTTACCGCAGGGCATACTTAATAAATTTTTATTTTAAATCTAGGTTACTTTAATGCTTTGATCCGATTGTCCAACTCTTTTTGGGCCTCGGGATTTGGTACTTTAGCTTTCACAATCTCATACCATTTGACGGCATTGGCTTTATCACCATGCTGGTCATATGCTTCAGCCAGATTAAGGGCAGCCTCCAGGTTGTCAGGCTCTTTTTTTACAACAATCAGGAACCTTTCAATCGCTTTTTCAAATTGGCCGCTCTTAACTCCGCCGAGGCCTAAAATAAACTGCGCGAAAGTATTCCCCGGATCCCTCTCAACGATTTCACGTATCGGGGCAATTCCTTCCATTGGGTTGCTTGAAATGTTTCCGAAAATGTAACAAGCGCCTAAACCAACCTTGCTGCTGTCGTTGGCCGGGTTGACGATCAACGCACGCTCAAAGAGTGTTTTTGCGTTGGTCGCCAGCCAGTTTTGCATGGCAGGATCGTCCTCTGTTTTTAGGTTCGTTAAAAACAAATGGGCTGCAAAGGTGAGGCTTTTTTCAGAATTCTCCAATTTCGCTGCTTCTGCAGTGTAAAAAGCATACGGTTCAAACAAATGAACAGTGTCGCGCCAGAAGGCGGCAAGGAGACGATAAGATGATAATTGTTGATTTTTAACATCCCCGCGGGTAACCATGTTCTCATACCCGGCGACCCGCTCAACCTGTGCGGGAGTGAGTCTTTCCTTTGCATGACGCAGGAGCCGGTTAAAATCAATAGGTTTAGCTGCAGGTGCAGTTTCTGCACTGGCTACTGCCTCAGGCTTTTTTGCGGGTACTGTTTTGCCAAAAAAAAATAGCGTTGCCAGCAAGACCAATCCACTGCTAACAACTATCCATTGTTGTCTTTTCACTTTACCAATTGAAAGGCAAAGTTAGCCTTCCTTTCGTTTAGTCTTAACATCGCTAACAAATTCTTTGGCAGGTTTGAAAGCTGGAATGAAGTGTTCGGGTATCTCAACAGCTACGTTGCGCTTGATGTTTCTCCCGATTTTCGCCGCTCGCTTCTTCGTAATAAAGCTGCCGAAGCCCCTTATGTATATATTTTCTCCCTGTCCGAGACTCTCTTTTACCTCTTTAAACATGGTTTCAAGTGTTACTAACACATCAACCTTATGAATTCCTGTTTTCTCAGAGATTTGATTAATTAAATCTGACTTTCGCATGGCTATACCTGTTTTGAATTATACCTTAAACTTTGTAATCGTACCGCAAAAAGCGGACTAAGATTAACTAATGCAGAAGGATTTATTTAGTTATTAATTGATTTCGTTTGTTATGAACATAAAATTAAAATATTTTATCCATTGATAACCAATAATCATCAAAAATATATTTAACATATTTGATATGCATAATGTGTACATTATTCTACAGATAAGATATTGGATTTTAAACTAATCAGAATGGACTTTACGAGGAGTTTGTTACAGTGGTTCGACACGTCCGGGCACCGACCGATGCCCTGGAAAGGTGAGAAGGATCCATATAAGATCTGGCTAAGTGAAGTGATTTTGCAGCAAACACGAGTGGAGCAGGGATGGCAATATTATGAGAAATTTACTATCGCATACCCCAATGTGTATGCACTTGCCGCTGCAGAAGACGAAGCGGTATTTAAGCTTTGGGAAGGCCTTGGATATTATACCCGTTGTAAAAACCTGCTTGCGACCGCCAGGAGAATTGTAAATGATTTTAACGGATCTTTTCCTACTACATATGAGGCAATACTTAAACTGAAGGGAGTGGGACCTTATACGGCTGCGGCCATAAGCTCCTTTGCATTTGATCTGCCATATGCAGTAGTCGACGGTAACGTTTTCAGGGTACTGGCAAGGTATTTCGGTAAAGACACCCCCATTGATAGCAACGCCGGAAAGGTAATCTTTACCCAACTCGCTAATCAATTGCTTGATCAAAAGAGAAGCGCTAGTTACAATCAGGCAATCATGGACTTTGGTGCAACTGTTTGTAAACCCAGGATACCTTTATGCAGTACCTGTATACTACAACCCGCTTGTCAGGCATATAAACAAGGGTCAGTAAACAAGCTGCCTTTAAAGGAGAAAATTCTTCTACGAAGCACCCGGTTTTTTTCTTATTTCACCTTCTCTCAAGATGATAAAGTATTGGTCAGGCAACGACCCGAGAAGGATATCTGGAATGGCCTTTTCGAGTTCTACCTGGTAGAAACCGAAAAGGCTGAGACCTGGGAGCCGGTAAAAATCAAAAAGCTAATGTCAGAACAAATTGGCACCGCCAATTACTCCATTCAATCCATCTCACCGGGTTTTAAGCAACAGCTTACACACCAGGTCATCCATACGCAATTTATTGCAGTGAAACTTCAGAGCGTTCCTGCCAGCCTGCAGGACTACAGGCTGGTTACGCGTTCTGCCCTCAACAAACTTGCATTTCCGAAAAGTATCAGGGGATATATCGATCGCTACACCTCTCATCAACATCTTTTTTAAATATGCCGGCATGATGAACCCCTTGTAAATGAAAACAAGGTCATTAACTGGCTGGCAATTGACCTAAAGTTTGTTTGATACCGACTGCATATCCGCGTCCATATTCAAATTTATTTAGATGGTGAAGGCGGGCAGCATTTACAACAATTTCCTGGAAAGCTTGAATTATTTTATAAAAAAAGGTAATTTTAAAAAGCTAACCAATCATTAGACGATCCATCAAAAAGACTATCATGAGAGGTGTTAACAGAGTAATGCTTATCGGCAACCTGGGGAAAGATCCTGATGTACAGTACCTGGAAGGAAATATCGGCGTAGCAAAATTTAGTCTGGCGACTACTGAAACCTATAAAGACCGGGGCGGTAAGCTGGTGTCACAAACAGAATGGCATACAGTCGTTTTGTGGAGAGGGCTTGCGGATCTTGCTCAAAAGTACCTTCACAAGGGTAGCCTGGTTTACATTGAAGGACGTTTAAGGACCCGGAGCTGGGAAGACAAGGAAGGAAATAAAAAATTCGCTACCGAGGTCGTTGGCGATAACCTCATCATGTTGGATAAGCGTGGAGAAGCTCACGGTTACCACGGTGATCATATTGAAAATCACGAACCTATGGGTAATGCTGACGTACCGCCAATCGGTGAACCTTCCGAAGACTTACCCTTTTGATCCATTTTTTCAACATATATATTTGCATCGGAATGCGGTAGGTTTAAGACCCCGTGATTTATCATCATAAACATCTGCTTTGGATCATCACCCGGCTATTCTTAATCTTCTATTTGCTGCATCACCTACTGCAATAAACATTCAGGCAACAACTATCCTTATTTTTCTGCTGATTATTTTTATTGTAATTTCTTTCTTTGTTTCCGGTGCCGAGGTTGCCTTTTTTTCGTTAAGTTTCAAGGACATCAACATGCTCAAGACCAAGCAGCAGCCTGGCTACAAGCGCATTGTTGACCTTCTGGAAGATCCCAAAATTCTACTTGCGTCGTTGCTTATCGCTAACAGTTTTGTGAACATTGCCATCGTGGTCGTTTCTAACTTTATCATGGACGAAATGATCCTGTTGGATAACCATTTGTTTTGGGTGGAATTCCTGATTAAGGTTTTAGCCGTCACCCTGATCCTGGTTATGTTTGGCGAAGTGATGCCAAAGGTGATGGCTACACAGAATAATATTCGGTTTGCAAAAGACGCAGGGCCGCTTGTAGAAGGCATATTATACCTTTTCAAGGGTATGAGCGAACGCCTGGTGGATACCACGGATTTCATTGAACGGAAACTTGCCGGAAAAACCGGCAGTTCTTACAGTTTAACTGAACTCGACCATGCAATCGATTTAACTACAGATAACTCTGCCTCTGAAAAGGAAAAAAACATACTGAAGGGAATTGTAAAATTCGGGAACATCACGGTAAAGCAAATTATGAAAGCAAGGCTCGACGTGAGTGGGGTCCCTTATCAAACGTCTTTCAACGGACTGGTGAAACTGGTAGAAGAACTTCATTATTCACGCCTTCCTGTTTTTAAAGATGACCTGGATGAAGTAGTTGGAATGTTGCATACAAAAGATCTTCTACCCTACCTCGATAATACGGACGACTTTGACTGGCACCAGATCATGCGCCTTCCATACTTTGTGCATGAACAGAAGATGATCGAAGACCTCTTAAAGGAATTCCAGACGAAACGTATACACTTTGCCGTTGTGGTTGATGAATTTGGTGGGACAAGCGGGATTGTCACTCTCGAGGATATTCTTGAAGAAATCATAGGAGACATCAGGGACGAATTCGATGAAGATGATGTTATCTTTAAAAAGATAGACGATTTGAATTTCATATTCGAGGGGAAAACGATGATAAACGACGTATGCAAGCTGATGGGGCTGGCCGTGGATACGTTTGATATCGTGAGGGGAAGCAGCGACTCGCTTGCGGGGCTGGTTCTCGAGATTGCCGGAGAAATACCCCAACCTAACCAGGTGATACCATCGGGAGACTTCGAGTTCACGGTTATGGAAGTTGTTAAGAACAGGCTTCAAAAAATTAAGGTGTCTATCCAACCGCAAAAGACAAAATGAAAAAGCCTGCTGTTTTAACAATTTTCGAGGTATTTGTCGTACGTACAAGTTTCCGCATACTAAGCCTGGCAGCGCTCTTGCTTGTTTCGTTTGGCTCGTGCAACAGCGATTATACACCTAAGCCAAAGGGATACTTTAAAATTCCGTTTCCGGAGAAAGCCTACCAGCGGTTCGACCAGCCAGGCTATCCCTATTCCTTTGAATACCCCGTATATGCCAATGTAGTTAAAGACAGTTCTTTTTTCAATGAAGCAACTGAAAACCCATGGTGGATAAACATCGATTTTCCCCAATTTAATGGGAAGGTACACGTTAGCTACAAGCAGATCGGGGCTAACCAGTTTGACAAACTGGTTAACGACGCCTTTACGATGACTAACAAACACAATGTAAAAGCGTATTCGATTGACGACTCGTTGATTTCAACCCCCAATAATATTCACGGCCTGTTCTTTAAGGTTGGAGGTAATGTTGCCACTGCGAACCAATTTTTTTTAACCGATAGTACCCGCCATTTTCTTCGTGGTGCACTTTATTTTGATGCAGCTCCAAACGAAGACTCTCTCGGCATCGTTAACCGGTTTCTGCTGGAAGATGTAAGGCATATGATCAATACATTCAAGTGGAAGTAATGCCTGGCGGCTGGCTAAACATTCGTTATTTACAGCCGATTCGACCCGACTGCCCTGAGCATAATTCCGTTGGATCATCTCTTAACAGAGCGACCGCTGATCATGTTTGTACGGCAATTGCACACCAGATTACCCTATCCTACCTAATGTGCCCTGGTTTCAAAATACCGGCAGATAAAAGCCAAAGTCGACTGGTAATTATTGCAAAGTTCGTGCGGCGCCATATCGGTTCTGCTGAATTAAGAATTACCTTCGCCACATAATTATGCCTTTGGGCTTTTTGTGATATATGATAGCCATTGATAATAAACTTATAAGTGACGACGTGATCGAGGCTCAGTTTGTTTGTGACCTTAACAAATGCAAAGGCGGCTGTTGTGAGGACGGAGACGCCGGGGCACCCCTCGAAGTTAAAGAGTTGAATGAACTGATTGAACATTATGCTGTGATTGCACCGTACCTCAGCGACGACGGCAGAAGAGAAGTTGAAAGACAGGGTAAATACGTGTACGACCAGGAATTTGGCTGGGTAACGCCCACTATTAAAGGACAAATGTGCGCATATGGATTCCGTGATTCGAACGGAATAGTAAAGTGTGGAATAGAGGCGGCGTATAACGACGGGAAATTAAACTGGAAAAAACCAATCAGCTGCCATTTGTTTCCAATCCGGTTGAAAAAGAGCAGGGATGGTAAAACAGAATTCGTTAACTACGAACCCCGGGAAGATCTTTGTGCAGCAGCATGCAAATTGGGTAAGAAGTTAAAGGTTCCTACATATGTTTTTCTTAAGGAAGCAATCACCCGGAAATATGGCGAAGAATTTTATGAAACGCTTGAAGCCACTGCCAAACATATGCAGGATACTGGGGTGAAGTAGCCTGATGTATGTTCACTTCTACGTGGAAGCCTGCTGAATTAAGCACAACCGCACAAGTGAGTGACCCCCCAACAAGTTGGGGGCAGGCACAACGATTTCGAGCCCTGTACCAATGCTAAGTACATAACTTTTATCCTCTGTTCTACTGTTGACCACTGATTTGTAAAAAAGAAAAAGAATCGGAAAATGAATGAAACTGCAGCATCTTTTAAGGCAAAAAGCACGGTTAAGGCAGGCGACCTGGAGCACAGGCGGAAGATCAATTTCAACATAAGTAAATACAATGCTTCGGTGCCGCTGGGAAAGCAGCAGTTCCCCGATGTAATGATGGTTCGGGAAAGGGCTAAAAACATCAAGTGGCGGGCGATTGAAACCTTAGATCAGCACCTGCTTGAATTTGAATTGCAGATTACCCGCCGCGGAGCAAAAGTGATATGGGCAGAGGACAGCAACGAGGCCCTGAAAGAAATTGAGCGAATTTGCAAAGAGAAGAACTGTAAAACGCTGGTGAAAAGCAAGAGCATGGTAACCGAAGAAATTCACCTGAACGAGTTTCTCGAAAAAAATGGGATTGAAAGCGTTGAAACTGACCTCGGGGAATACATTCAGCAACTTGATGGTGAGCCACCATACCATATTGTCACCCCGGCGATGCACAAGAGCAAGGAAGACGTTGCAAAATTGTTTGCTGAAAAGCTGGGTACGCGCCCCAATCTCACCCCTGAACAACTTACGCTGGTAGCACGGGAGAAACTGCGGAAAAAGTATGTGGAAGCCGAGGTAGGCGTAACGGGAGCAAACTTTATTATCGCTGATATCGGGGGCATTGCCCTTACCGAAAATGAAGGCAACGGCAGACTAAGCTGCGCTTTTCCAAAAACCCATATCGCCATCGTAGGCATTGAAAAAGTAATTCCTTCCCTCACCGACCTTGCTTTATTCTGGCCCTTACTTGCAACCTTTGGCACCGGCCAAAAGGTGACGGTTTACAATTCGGTTATCACCGGCCCAAGACAGCCTGGCGAAACAGATGGACCTGAAGAAATGTATGTGATCCTCCTTGATAACGGACGGACAAACCTGTTGAAGAACCCCAAGACGAGGGAAGCCTTGTATTGCATACGTTGTGGTGCCTGCCTGAATGCATGCCCTGTTTATAAGAACATTGGCGGACACACATTTGAAACCACTTACAGCGGGCCGATCGGAATGGTGATAACGCCCCATATGCGGGAGATGGAAGAATACAAGCACCTTTCGAATGCTTCATCGCTTTGTGGCAACTGTACGGAGGTGTGCCCCGTGCGGATAAACATTCACGAGTTGTTGCTCGAAAACAGGCATGAAGCCGTTGAATTTGGCTTGAGCCCAATGAGTGAGCGCATTGCATGGAAGGTATGGAAGAAAGCAAGCCTGAACCGCAAAATGATGAATATGGGAAGTGGCCGGCTAAAAAATTGGATGATCAATAAAGTTTTTACCGCCTGGACGAGCCAGCGACACAACCTAAACTTCAGCCAGAAGACGTTCAACGAAATGTGGGCAGAACGATTTCCCAAACCATAAGCAACGATGCTGCTGATCTATGCGCCCTCACACAGCCCAAGGTTGGCTTATATTGTTGAGACGTTGTTTTACGGGGCTGGGATAGAGCACGAGTTGACCAGCAACTTACCCCGTTTCAACGAGTATGAGGGTGCACGCCTTCAATATGATCATGGGGAAACAACTGCCGGAGCGCTGCAAATCGTTCCGACAGGTATTTTATCTGAAACTGATATCCGGCAACAATCACCCAAAGTTTTCAGCTGGCGTGGTTATCCTGCATTTTTTGAAACAGGAAAAGGAGAAATCCCGTTTGATCTGTTTGCCGCCTCGTTCTATTTACTTACCCGCTACGAAGAATACCTGCCGTACAAAAAAGACCCTTATGGCAGATTTGCGCACGAAAACAGCATCGCTTTTAATACCGGTTTTTTAAAGCAGCCGCTTGTAAACCTGTGGATAAGCGAACTGAAGCAATTATTGGTGCAGCGATTTCCCTCGCTTCACTTTTCACCAAAGCCATTTTGCTTTGTACCAACTTACGACGTTGACATCGCCTGGCGTTACAAGTGCAAGGGATTTCTAAGAAACGCTTTCGCATTCATTCGATCATTGCTGGCACGAGAATTCCGGCAGATCAGCGTACAGGCGGGCGTTTTATTCGGCTTGAAGCGGGATCCCTTTGACATTTTCAAATGGCTGAATCATCTGCATTCCCGCCACCGGCTAACCGCACGATATTTTGTCCTTCTTGCGCAGACACAAAAAGGTTATGATAAAAACATTCCCCCTGGTAAACCGGCCTTCAGAAAATTGCTCTTTAATCTTGCAGGTGAAAACCCTGTTGGCTTGCATCCTTCCTGGCAAAGTGGCGACCAGCAAAATTTACTTGCTGAAGAAAAAGAAGCTTTGAGCAACATCATTGGGAAACCCGTCACCTCCAGCCGTCAGCATTACATACGGATGATTATGCCGGATACTTACCGCGCCCTTTTAGCTGAGGGGATAACCAGTGATTACTCTATGGGTTATGGAAGTATCAATGGATTCAGGGCATCGTACTGCCTGCCATTTTACTGGTATGACCTTGAACGTAACGAGTGTACCCCATTACAACTGTTCCCTTTCTGCTGGATGGAAGCGAACTCGTACTTCGAACAACATTATTCATTGGCTGAGGCCGGGGAGGAACTGAACCACTACTGTACCATAACCCGGTCGGTTAACGGGGAACTGATCACGATTTGCCATAATCACCTATTGGGAAACGACAAGCTATTCGGCGGCTGGGCACAGATGTATGCAGACTGTATTGCGAGGCACTTTGGCGGAAACGAAAATACATGAAGCTAAAACAGCTGCCTGGAGGTACAAGCAGCTGTGAATTGGGTTCGGCTATTACAACCTAGTGTTTAAAATGTCGCAACCCTGTGAACACCATAGCCAGTTTATGCTCAACGCAGTAATCAATGCTGTCTTTATCGCGAATAGATCCACCTGGTTGGATGAAGGCATTTATTCCTTGTTCATGCGCGATCTGTACACAGTCGGCGAAAGGGAAAAATGCATCTGAGGCAAGCACAGCTCCGTTGAGGTCGAAGTTAAATTGCCTGGCCTTGTCGAGCGATTGTCGCAAGGCGTCAATTCTGCTGGTTTGGCCGCAACCTTTACCCACGAGCTGCTTATTTTTTACCAACGCGATTGCATTGCTTTTTAGATGCTTACTCACCAGGTTAGCGAACAGCAAATCTTCTTTTTCGCTTTCGCTTGTTTCACGCCCGCCAACTTCCTTCCACTCGCCTATGTTGCCTTCATCATTATCCTGTGTAAGGTATCCATTCGCGACAGACTTAACCTGTTTGGTGGGTTCTACCAGGTGCGGATGACACATCAACAATATCCGGTTTTTCTTACGTTTTAATATTTCAAAAGCTTCGGGATGGAAGTGCTGCGCAATTAACACTTCGAAGAATATCTCGCTGATTGCTTCTGCCGTATTTCTGTCGATCGCGCCATTGCAGACAAGGACTCCGCCAAAAGCACTTTCAGGGTCGCCCGCAAGCGCAACGTTCCAGGCTTCGTGGATAGTATGACGGCTTGCAACACCGCAAACATTCGTGTGCTTAATAATGGCAAACGTTGTTTCGTTGAACTCCCTGATCAACTGGATTGCCGCATCGATGTCGACGAGGTTGTTGTAAGAAATCTCCTTACCGTGCAGTTGGGTAAAAACTTTAGCGAGGTCGCCATAGAACACTGCTTGCTGGTGTGGATTTTCGCCATACCGGAGGCCATGTTTTGTATGGGTGTTTATAGATTGAAGGGCTGTATTTGGATTGAAATAATTGTTGATGGCTATGTCGTAATGCATAACAACCTCAAAGGCTTTGGCCGCAAACCCGCGACGTTGTTCAAGCGTGGTTTCCCCCGCTTGCTCAGTTAGCAACTGCTCCAATTTAGCGTAATCTTCTTTTGCCGCTATCACTAACAGGTCGCTAAAGTTTTTTGCTGCTGCACGTATCATGGAAGGACCACCAATGTCGATCTTTTCAATTATCGAAGCCTGCGCCGCAGGGTCTTCGGCAGCTGCTTTGCCGAACTGCGATAATGTTTCTTCAAATGGGTACAGGTCTACAATCACCAGGTCGATCTCCGGAATTTTGTACTCCTGCATTTCCTGTAGATCCTGGTCCACGGCTCTTCTTCCGAGGATACCACCAAATACAGCCGGGTGCAAGGTTTTTACCCGCCCCCCGAGAATTGAGGGATACGTGGTCAGGCTTTCTACCGGCACGCAGGGAATCCCGAGGTCTTTAATGAATTTTTCGGTTCCGCCAGTTGAATACAGGGTAACTCCCAGCATATGAAGCTGGCGGGCAATAGTATCCATACCATCTTTGTAGTAAACGGAGATGAGTGCGGATTTGATTTTTTTGTTCATTGATTTGAATTGACGATTAGGCTGCAGGCAAAGCGGGAATATTGCGCAAATGATCGAACTACCTGAAACGGTGCTAAAACATCCATACAAAAGCACCTTTTTCGGGTGTGGAATGGTGGCGCAAATGTAGGCTGTCGCAATCTCTTTTCCAGCGATTGATTTTCCACAAGCTATTCGAGCCATCCAATACAAACTGCCTGCAATTGAAATGTTGCATTAGCTCGGGTATCTGTACCCGGGCGTTTTTTGCCAACACAATCAGGTCTACATTTAACTTCCGGGGTGAGGTGAAGTGAAAAGACTGATCGACAAGTAAGATTCTTTTGCCACCGAACATGAAAAAGGGATACAGCGTGACCATTCCCTGGAGTTCGGCTTCCGGTAATACCCTATGTAAGACCCGCGACGGCTTCAGGTGAAAATTTTCAAGGAAACGATCTCTCGCAAGGGAAGAGTCGGTAAAGCTCCAGAAAGATTTGCCCATGATGAAGTCGATACCGGTATGCTGCGGGATGTTGTAAATTATTAGCTTTTGTTGGTTTTGATAAAATGCGATGTCTTGTGAACGTAATGCCACAAACGCAAGTGCAGCCGCGATTGCCGTAAGCCTGCTGCTCCTGCTCTTGCGCATAAGTGCATAACCAGCTGACGCGAAAAAAAGGGTTAGCAGAAGGCACTGCCCTACGTTTAGCTTCAAAGGACTCCAAACAGCAAAAGGGAGCGCATCCATCCATTCAATAAAGCCGTTAAGGAAAGTCAGCATTAAGGCACAGGCCTTTCCGAGCACCGGAGCTATCATGGGAAAAACCTTTACGGAAATCAACAATGCTAATTCGCCAAATAAGATCCAGCCGGACAAGGGCACCGCAACCAGGTTTGTGACCAGGCAATAGACCGGAAACTGTTGAAAATAGAACAGTATAATTGGAAAGGTTAGCACCTGTGCCGATATCGTGACCGCATTAAGTTTCCAGACGTTATCCAGCAACTTATTCTGGAAATAAAAGAAGTTGTAAATGGATTTATTAAAAACAAGAATACTTAATACAGCAGCATAGGATAACTGAAATCCGACATCCCAAAGCGTGTAGGGGTTGTAGCAAAGCATCAGGACTGCTGATACGACCAGGGCATTGTATGTGGAGGCTTTCCGGTTTACCAACTGGCCTACTACCACGCTTGTGAACATGATTGCTGCCCTTAGTATAGAGGGTGAACCGCCTGCAAGAAGGCTGAAAGTCCAAAGCACGATTATGATTATTACCGGCTTTGCCCAGCTTATCCATCTTCGTCGTAAGAAGGGGCGGAAGAGCCAGACCAGGATAGCATAAATCAGCCCGAGGTGCAGGCCCGAAATAGCAATGATGTGCACGACGCCCGTATTGCTGTAAGCCTGCAACAATCCTTTGTCGAGATCGTCGCGGTATCCGATCAATAAGGCCTCTGCTACTCCCTGCTCCCTCGTTCCGGGAATAAGTGCGCGAATCTGAGCAATCACGGCGTCCCTTACCTCAAACAACCATTTCCGAAATGGCTCAGGTGTTCCGGCCGGTGTAATCCTGTATTCGCCACGGTCGAGAAACACCTGGTGAAAAATGCCCTGGAAGGCACAATATTGACGATAATCAAAACTACCGGGATTGCCGGAATTTGTGATTGGCCGTAATTGTTTGTTGATCACCAATTCTGATCCGAAACGGAGATCGGGTAAGGTGCTGTCTTTTTTGATGTAAATAAGGAGACTTCCTGTTATTGCTTGCCAGTGGCTGTTGTGCTTCACCGCAACAATCCGGCAACGGGCTTTGTAGGTACGCGGCTTCGATACAAGCGGCTCCTGGAGCCGCACAAGTAAGGGATCACCAGGTTCGTAGTGTTTGCCAACCCATGATGGCAAATTCCGTACATCCTGATGATACACCATGATGCAGCCAGCCACTAAAAATACGAGTTGCAAAAACAGTCCCTGAACCCACCGAAAAGAAAACTTAATATACCGGGGAAGAACATAAAAGAGTGTGCTGCAGCCAACGAGCACGGAGGCTGCCAGGTACAAGTGAAAGATTGGGATTGAACTATAAAACCCCACGACGATTCCGAGCACAACGGGTATGAGCACCCTTAACAGCGGAAGTTGCTTCCAGACGTATGGGGCTTTATACGGCATGGCTTTGGGAAATTGCGGCCAGCAGAACAAAAAGCCCTTGTTGAGCAGGTTTGGTGGAAATGATTACGGTGAGCCACGGTGGCAGAATCCGCCGCAGTAGTGCGGGCAGGCTTAATGCA
>JASLBT010000050.1 GCA_030146445.1 Segetibacter sp.
GGCTTATGTTGATAACCTGCTTGCAAGAGGATGGCTGGTTATCGACGATCCAATCAATCCCGGAACCAGGTTAATATTCGCCGACAATAATTACCAGGATATGTTGTGGCAAACTGGTCTCAGTAACAACGATAATCTCGCGATAAGCGGAGGTAGCGAACGTGCCAATTACAACGTTTCTATGGGGTATACCAACCAGGCTGGCATCTTCGTCGGCACCAAGTACAAACGGTATGATGCGCTCGGCAATTTCGGGTTTAAAGCATCCGACAACTTTAAACTGGACGTCATGCTCAACTACCAGAATGTACAACCGAACTATGTGGATGCTTACCAGAACGAGCTTGTCAGGGGTGTTCGGATCACGCCGCTGATAAGAACTTTTAAAGATGATGGCAATCCTACCCCAGGGGAATTGTACTCTGTACGTAATCGCTTCCATACTTTGAAATATGACGACCTCAGAACCGCAACCGAGCGGCTGGTGGCACGGGTTGCAGGTGAATTGACCATTCTAAAAGGCTTGTATTTTAAACCCGCATTTTCTTATGTGATCCAGGACTACCGGGAAACATTTATGAGAAAGGGTACCCCATCAGACGAGATACAGCCGTCGACTCAACGGCAAAAAAATGATTATACCAATAACTCACGGCAACTTATGGTTGACCAGGTGCTTCAATATGATTTTAACCTGAACAACATACATCATTTTACCACTCTCGCCGGCTTCAACTTCACCAGGAACTCAAACAATGTTGTCAGCCTCGGTTCACAACGGGCGACGAATGATTACATCTATACAATCAATGAGCCCGCAACAAGTGTGATTAACGGCGTGGTGATGTCGAATGTTACCAACCTGAGTACGGTATTTGGTGAATCGAGATCAGCAAGCTACTTCAGCCAGTTTAATTACGATTATAATGCAAAATACCTGCTCAGCGGTTCTCTTCGTTATGACGGTTTCTCGAACTTCGCCCCTCAAAATAAGTATGCCTTTTTTCCCTCAGCTTCTGTTGGATGGAATGTTCACAGGGAGAAGTTCTGGAACTTGCGTGCAATCAATGCTTTCAAGTTAAGGGCAAGCTGGGGAGCTGCGGGACTGAGCGATCTCGACATTACGGATACTTACGGACGCTACTCAGCTGCTAACTATGCTTTGAGCTCAGGCATATTGAGGGCAAACCTGTCCAATCCAGACCTGCGGTGGGAGTCGACGGAAACAGTTGACCTTGCTTTTGATGCATCTTTTTTTGACAGCCGTGTTAACCTGACGGTTGACTTCTATAACAAGCTTACAAAAAACAGGCTGGCCAATAAACCCTTGCCATCTGAGTCTCCGTTTTCCTCTATCACTTATAACAATGGAGAGCTTCAGAACCGCGGCGTGGAAGTTGAATTAGGCGCAACCGTTTTGCAATCGAAATCATTTTCATGGAGAACAAATTTCTCGTTTGCGTATAACCGTACAACCATCACTAAACTTCCGGAAAATGGTCGTGCAAAAAACCGCCAGGGTGGAGACCTGGTATATGATCCCGCTTCAAAACAACTGATTGAAGTAGGTGGATTTGCCGAAGGAGAGCGCCCTTATGCGCAGTGGGCGTACAAAGTGATCGGGGTATTTGCAACCGACGAAGAGGCGGCTGCATGGAACAGCACCAAAAAAGATAACCTCGCTTCACCTCAGGGCATTAGACTAGGGAAGCGTGCAGGCGACTTCATCTTTGATGATGTTAATAATGATGGTGTGATTGATACGAAGGACCAGGTGTTCATGGGTTACCGCACCCCTGATAAAATCGGCGGCATGCAAAACACCGTACGCTACAAAGGTATTTCCCTTCGCTTTACCATGGATTACGCTTTCGGTCACCTCATCAGCAATGGTGCATTAGCACGATCGCTCGGGCAAGGCAGGGCGTTCAATGAAGGTGCACCTTCATTAGCGCTGGGCCCGGATATCTGGCAGAAACCAGGGGACGCCGGGAAACAGTATGCCCGCTTCTCTTTTGCTGATTTCGACTTTGGCCAACGCAACTATTTACGGTCGGCTACACTAGGCAACAGTCACTCATATGCCTCCGATGTATCAGCATTGATCGAAAAAGGAAACTTTCTTGCATTCCGGGAACTGTCGATCTCCTACGATCTTCCCGCAAGCCTGCTAAAACGCTTTTATTCTACAGGTCTAAATGTTTTTGCCAGTGTGTACAACCTCGGCTACCTGACAAAATATAAAGGATTAAACCCCGAGATATACAGCGGATTTGATCCCGGTGGCTATCCGAGACCAAGACAGTTTTCTCTTGGGGCCACGTTGAAATTCTAATTGCTATTACACCTTCAAAAGTTTGCCGATATGAAAAAGTCTGTGCTCATTGCATCGATAATTGTTCTTGTAATCTCAACCGCGCCTGGTTGTAAAAAAATTCTGGATGTTAAACCGGAGTCAAGCATCACCGAAGAAGTATACTTTAAAAACGAAGGCGACTTTGAACCCTACGTTACGGGTATCTATACGTTTATGCGAACGTTTGCCAATAACATCACTTATGGTACGGAACGAAGCGAGGAATTGGTCTCTGCGCAAAACTCCAGGTTCGGAGTAGCCTGGTCGCAGAATATTACAGCTTCTTCAGGAGCGATCAATTATAATGACTGGTACCGGGCTATCGGCCACTGCAATTTGTTGCTGGCAAGAATTAAAGACTTTCCATTCTCTTCGCCTGACACTAAAAAGCGCCTCGAAGCGGAGACATTTGCATTACGCGCGTATTTCTATTTTCACCTCACGCGCATAATTGGCGATGCACCATTGATGTTGCAGGCTGTTACTGACGAAAACGTGCCCTTGCTGCCCCGTTCGCCGGCAACAGATGTTATGGTTCAAATACAAGCGGATCTGGATGCTGCCATTAACGGTCTGAAATCTATGAGCCAGTTCTCCCCTACCACTTATCCGTCCAGGTATCGGTTCTCCTATGGAGCCATACAGTCTTTGAAAGCGGACTCGAAACTGTGGAGTGCAAAAGTTCTCGGCGGCGGAACTGCAGACCTGAATGATGCCATTGTTGCCATTGACGAGGTAGAGAAAACGGGTCGCACCTTGAACGCCGACTTCAGGAATGTTACCGGCATTCGTGCGGCAACAAACCCTGAAGTGATCCTCGCTGCATTTTTCCTGCGTGACGAAACCGGCTCGAATTATGGTCTAAACGCATTACCGTTTCTTACGGGTGTTCAGGGCGCACTAAACATCGATAGCCTGCCTGTTGCCCAAACAACGGCAAATGGCCAGGGTGCTTACCAAATCAGCCCAAACTCAAGAGGGCTGTTCGATAATTTTCCAAACGATAAAAGAAGACCTTTTACGTGGATCACGGAGCGGCAAGCGGCCGGTCCGCGGATCTCATGGATCACAAAATACCCGGGAACAAAATATGTTGACGACAGGGTGTCGGACAACGACATCATCATTTACCGTTTGGCAGATTTGTTCCTGTTAAAAGCAGAAGCTTATGCAGCATTAAACAATACGACAGCGGCAATAGAATACCTGAACAAAGTTCGGGTGCGCGCCGGTAATGGCGACTACAACGGACCTACTGATCAGTTAAGTATTGAAAAGGAAATACTTGACGAACGCGGACGTGAGCTGTTTTTTGAAAACAAGCGCTGGTACGACCTGGTACGGTTTCACATGGGCGGAACAATAGACGTTTATACGTATGTTCCAAACCTCGCAGGCAAACAAACACCGTTGTTCTGGCCTTTAAATACAACAGTGTTAGCCAACAATAAAATGCTTACCCAAACGCAGGGCTACTGATCGATGGTTAAGATCTGTAATTCTTTTTTTGGAACAGGCATAAGCAGTCAACCTTGTAATGAAGCCGCCGGCCATTGCCACAGGAACAAGTGTCTCTTGTGCTGTAAAATGCTCTTCACCTTATAAGCGAATACACCAGGGTATATGATGTTCGAATCAAAACTTATCGCAGTTAACCACAATGACGCATATGATCAAATGGCTTTTTATTGCTGTTTTTACGTATTGCCTGTTACCAGTGTTGGTCATATCACAACCGGCAGTGGCGAAACAAACGAGGTTGAAAGTGCCCATCTTGATCGGACGGGACATTAATCCCGTTGTGCAGATCAGGATCGATGTTTTTGAACGGGAAGCAACCCTTCAACAAATCAACTTGCAATTTCCAGGGACCATGCTGCCTGGCGATGTTGGTGATTTAAAGCTGTTTGCTGTTGGTGCTGACTCCAACATTTTCAAACCGGAACAACTAACATCAACGCCGCTATTTGCTGAAGTAAAAAATGCTTTGAAAAAAAACCTTCAGGTTAAGGGAAGCATGGTGCTTCACGAAGGAGCCAACTATCTATGGCTTAGCATAACCCCACGCCCCGATGCTGATCTGGCATTATCACTCAATGTAGAGGTAGCCGCCGTGGTGGTAAATGGCAATACAATTAATTTGAACCCCGGGCATTATCAACACCGGCTGGGCATAGCACTGCGACGACACAAGCAGGACGGTGTACATACGCACCGCATACCGGGATTAGCTACTGCAAACAACGGTACGCTGCTTGCGATTTATGATGTTCGCCGTAACGGTGCCAAAGACCTTCAGGGTAACATTGACATAGGTCTGTCAAGAAGCTTCGATAAAGGCAAAACGTGGCAGCCGCTGCAGGTGGTGATGGACATGGGTGCATGGGGCGGCCTTCCTGAAAAGTTCAATGGTGTGTCCGATGCAAACATCCTTGTAGATAAGCGCACCGGCACCATTTACATCGCAGGCTTATGGATGTATGGTGTATTAGATGAAGAAGGCAAATGGGTTGAAGGCCTTACTGAAAGTAGTAATACATGGAACCACCAATGGAAAGCTAAAGGCTCCCAGCCCGGTTTCGATGTAAAGCAAACCGCTCAATTGCTAATAGTCAAAAGCACTGATAATGGGAAAACCTGGAGCAAGCCGGTAAACATCACCCGCATGTGCAAACAGGAAGACTGGTGGTTATGGGCACCAGCACCCGGTCAAGGAATCACAATGAATGACGGCACACTGGTATTTCCAACACAGGGCAGAGATGCTACAGGTAAACCCTTCTCGAATATCACGTACAGCACTGACAGCGGTGACACCTGGAAAACGAGCAAGCCAGCTACAAATGAGTCAACTACCGAGAATATGGCAGTTGAACTCAGCGATGGAACAGTGATGTTAAACATGCGTTCCAATGCGAACAGCAAGGACATGAGCGAAACAAATGGACGGGCTATAGCAGTTACCAATAACCTTGGTAAAACATGGACCATTCACCCGACATCTCATAATGCGTTACCCGAACCCACCTGCATGGCAAGCATCATCCGGCACGAATATGTGCAGAATGGCAACAGGAAGTCTGTATTGTTATTTTCCAACCCAAACTCCAAAGTTGCAAGGGTGAATATGACAATCAAATTGAGCTTTGACGATGGTAAAACGTGGCCGAAGGAAAAGCAGATTTTGCTTGACGAACAAAAAAGCAGGGGATATTCGTGCCTCACCAGTATAGATGAACAAACAATCGGGATAGTATATGAAAGCAGCCAGGCTGACCTTGTTTTCCAATCCATAAAACTGAACGAAATATTATGAGTAGCAATAAGAGCGTGCGTGAAGCGATGAATAAATACCGGGCAGATTGGAAGTTAGAGGTCGGTACTCATGCAAATGAAGCACACCTGAAAGCTGGTGTTAAGTCGATAATTATGTAAGCTTTCGATCAGCAATGCCGGGAGTAATGTTCACGCTGTACATATCATACTTGAGTTCGCTTACCAATGGGCGATTCTTTTGTAGCCGGCTTGAGGATTATGCTTAAACATTGTTGCGCGTGTCGCCAGATTTTATGCTGTCACTCAGTTGTACCGAATCGATCTATACACGGGCTTAAGACCCCGGATCAAGTAAATAGCCTCATTGCATGCAGCCGTTAAAAAGCAGGGAAATAGTTGGAAACTGCGCGACGCTGTTGTTACCGATCAATGATGATGAGAGTATTAACTATGCACGGCTGGAAGCAGAGATCGGGTTACTGATTTCAATGGGGGTAAACGGTATCTATTCTAATGGTACCGCAGGCGAGTTCTACAACCAAACAGAAGACGAGTTTGATCGTGTGAGCGAATTGCTTGCCACAAAATGCGAGGCCGCAGGTATGCCTTTCCAGATTGGTTGCAGTCACATGAGTCCTGCAATTTCGCTGGAAAGAACCAAACGCGTAGTAGCACTTAAGCCTGGTGCCATCCAGGTGATTTTGCCCGATTGGTCGCTGCCTTCTATGCAGGAGGTAGTGCGTTTTCTTTCGCGTCTGGTGGAAAAGGCTGATCCGGTGGGGATCGTACTATATAATCCTCCGCATGCAAAAAAGAAACTTGCTCCGCCCGATTTTCATTTGATAAAGTCAGCGGGAGTCTCGCTGACCGGTTGCAAAGTTGCTGGTGGCGACAGCATTTGGTTTCGCGAGATGCAGCACATGGCACCGGAACTATCCCTTTTTATTCCGGGTCATCATTTGGCTACCGGCATTCATTACGGTGCACATGGGGCCTACTCGAACGTGGCGTGTATCAACCCACGCGTTGCGCAGCAATGGTATGAAACAATGTTGGCAGATTTACCGCAGGCATTGGAACTTGAGCGGAGAATACAACGGTTCATGACGGGGCATATTGCACCGTATATCCAAACGATGGAGTATTCGAACCAGGCTGCAGATAAGTTCCTGGCTGCGATTGGTGGCTGGTCGGAAATCGGTACAAGATTGCGATGGCCGTATAAAAGTATACCGGAGGAAGATGTGGCAGCAGTTCGGAAAATAGGTCAACAAATTATCCCTGAATTTTTTGCGGCAGCTTATTCAAACAGGTAAGTCAGTGAGGAAAGTTCAGTTCAATTATCAAGTAAGTTAGTATGAAAACCACATTTAAAATCAGCAGCGGCCTTACCTGTTTTTTTCTGGGTATGGTGTCGTTGTTTTCCCTTGTGCAATGGAGTTGTCGTTCTTCCAGAATGTTGAGCAGTCAGGGGTACATCGACTCCTCTATCGTATTTGAGCCCGGCAACGGATATGCATCGATAAGGATACCTGCACTGGTTGCAACACCAAGGGGTACCCTGCTGGCATTTTGCGAAGGACGCGTCGGCAGTGCAAGCGACTGGGCCGAAATGGATCTGTTGATGAAACGAAGCACGGATGGAGGTAAAACATGGTTGCCCCAACAGGTGATCGCCCCGCGGGATGGAAAACGACCGACCAGCAATGCTACCCCTATCGTCGACAGCGACGGAAACATTCACCTGCTATACCAACGGGATTATGCCGTGGCGTACTATACGAAATCGACCGATGATGGCAAAACCTGGTCGAGCCCGGTAAACATTACTTATGTTTTTGATGCCTTTAAACCCGAGTACGACTGGAAAGTCGTGGCGCCCGGACCTGGCCATGCGATACAGTTGAAGAATGGGCGTCTGGTAGCACCAGTTTGGATGGCTAATTCAGATAAGCTTGTGCCCCACAGGAGTCATGCACCTTCATGTGTGGCAACGATCTATAGTGACGACCTGGGAAAGACCTGGAAACGCGGGGCAATTGTTGCCGACAACTCTCCCAGGCTAAAAAATCCAAATGAAACGATGGCCTTGCAGCTGGAAGACGGAAGAGTAATGCTAAACATCAGGAACCCAAGTGATGTACGCCGGCGGGCCGTGTCGTATAGCCCGGACGGTGCCGGCAACTGGACACTACCGGCATTTGACGATGAACTGTTTGAACCCGTATGTATGGCGAGCATCGCCAGGATTTCGTCGACAAGCGAAGGTGGAAAAAGTCGTGTATTGTTTGTAAACCCCGATAGCAGGAATATTCCAAAACATCCTCGTCAGAACTTAACCGCTAAGTTGAGTTATGACGAAGGGGAAAACTGGACGGTGCAAAAAGTGATCAATCCAACATCGTCGGGATATTCCGACCTGGCAGTCGGCACCAACGGAATGATTTATTGTTTGTATGAAACCAATACGGTTGGCAAAGGGAACAACTACAGTCTTATACTAAAACGGTTTAACGTAGCATGGCTGACCGACGGAAAAGATCGTTGGATGAGATAACCGACAGGCGATAAAAACAGCACCGCATTAAATTCAACATCACGGCTTACAGCCCCGTCAGTCGGGCCAGCTCGAGTAAGAACAATTAGTAACATTACCCGCAAATACTAAAATAACGATCATGAAGATTAATGGATTAATTGCAGCGACATTTGGTTGTTTCAATGAAGATGGCTGCCTGAACCTATCGCTTATTCCTGCGATTGTAGAGAAAATGATTGATGATGGATTAACAGGTGTATTTATCTGCGGAACCAATGGCGAAGGGCCGAACCTAACGATCGAAGAAAGGATGTTGGTTGCAGAGGCTTATGTACAAGCTGCTAACAAACGAATACTGGTGCTCGTTCATGTGGGGCACCCCTCTATTGCAGAGTCAAAAAAATTAGCGGTCCATGCCGAACACATTGGGGCCGATGCCATTTCGTCGGTAGCTGCTTTTTACTTTAAGCCAACGTCGGTACAAAACCTGGTCACCAGCATAGCAGAAATTGCCGCGGCAGCGCCTGGATTACCTTTTTACTACTATCATATTCCACACCTCACCGGCGTGGTGATAGACATGATCGAATTTCTCACCTTGAGCGAAGAACTAATACCAAACCTTGCGGGTGTAAAATACACGGCTACAACTGTTCATGAATACCACGCGTGTCTTAACTACAAAGAAGGCATGTACGACATCCTATACGGTTTAGATGAGATGTTGTTAAGTGCGTTGGCCGTTGGTGCAAAAGGGGCCATTGGAAGTACCTATACCTATGCTGCCCCTTTGTACTTAAAAGTAAAGGAATTGTTTGAAGCGAACAGGTTAGACGAAGCAAGACAACTGCAATTCCGCCTGGTAGAAATGGTGCGCTGTATATTAAAGTACTCCCCTATTCCTGCACAACGCGCCATCATGAAAATGCAGGGATTTGAATTTGGACCTTCGCGGCTTCCGCTCGTTAACCTGAGTGCGGCAGAGTACCACAAGCTTGAAAGTGCATTGCAGGAGATTGGGTTTTTCGATTTACTGGGTAAACACAAGCCTGCAGAACGACTTAAAGAAAACGGTATCATGAGTGTAAACACTGCGAATTAGCATCAACGAAAGAGCCTAACTAACTGAATAGTTAGAATAATACCCGGCTCACACTAGTTATGAACAACCTGCTTAAATACCTTTTAGTAATAATGACGTTCTCCATTAAAGCCGCCTCGTGCCAGTCGGACGAAAAATCCTTCGACTGGCACGAGTTAGCACCCCTACCGGATAGCTTTGGCTTCGCCGGTAGCTTTGCAGGTATTTCGGAAAATGCGATGATCGTGGCCGGGGGGCCAAACTTCCCCGATGGAGGCGCTCCGTGGACGGGTTCGAAAAAGGTGTGGACCGATAAGATCTTTGTTCTTGACCATCCGCATGGCAAATGGAAAATCGCCGGGAAGTTGCCGGTTCGCTTAGGGTATGGTGTTTCGATCA
>JASLBT010000092.1 GCA_030146445.1 Segetibacter sp.
TTATTTCCTGATTTTTGGTCTCTATCTGTTCAAGCATCTGGTTAAAAGAGTCCGTTAGCTGCCCCAGTTCATCTTCGTCGTACTTGCGGGCACGGATCGTATAATCCTGTCGCGCCGAGACGGCCCCTGCAGTTTTGTACAGAGCCATGATTGGAACAGAGATCGTGCGTTGCAACCGGATCGACAACAGGTACGCAACAAAAATCGAGAGAACAAGCACCAACAGGGCAATCAAAAAATACAACTTTAGCCGATCATTTATTCCCTCCAGGTCTGATTGCAAATACAAAGTACCCACCCGCCGGTTTTTGTTGATTACCGGCTCAAAACCCTTAAGGTCTCCTTCGCTGTAGTTGTACCCGTCCGGACCCGGACCGGCAGGTAACTTCGAAGGCAGTATATAGGCGGGGTACTTGGCAAACAGTTTTCCTCGCTCGTCGTATAGCGCAGCTGCTATAACATGCGGCTCAGCTTTTAACGACTGAAGTATTTCGGCGGCGTCTTCGTGACTCTCGAAAGCAATAGCAGCCGTACTATTGCTGGCCACGATTTCCCCCAGCGTGGATAATTGCCCCATGGTAGTTTCCCTGAATGAGTGCAATTCATAGCTAAAAAAAGCAGCACAGGTAAGAAACACCACCACACTACTCGTTAGCAGTACTATCCGGAGTAGCTTTTGGTGTATGGACGTGCTGGTTTCTTTCATTGGCTGATGTCCATCGGATGGACGATGTCTGCTAACCTGAGCAATTTTGAACTAATGTTCAGGTCTGCGGCTTTTGCTGCAGACAGGTTGATCTGCAAGCGTATTTTTTTGTTTAGCGTCTGGAATCGGATTATACCTCCTACCCTGGCAAAAGCATACTGGTCACCTACTGTTAACGTGTATTTTGCCGGGAGCAAAGCGAATAGTCCGGGGATAAAGCCCTCTGGCTTTTCCGAAATGTAAAGGATGTGACAAGGCAGTATATCGTTCACGGTTGCAAAGCGGTGTACCACGATTGGATGATCTTTTACTTTTTCGCCTGCTACGGTTTGGTCGATGAGCGCACGAAAAGGATCTTCTCCCAGGATTCCTATAATAAAGGGAGATCCCGGAGCCGCAAAAGCCTGGGGCGGCCATTCAATGAATTGGCTGAAATGAAACAGGAAAGCCGCCTTAAGATGATATTCACGGGATGGTACCCCCTGGGGAAACGCTCGCAGGGAGAAGGTACTTATTAGCAATATGGTGATAATGCCAGAAAAGCGGTCTCTCAATAATATTCGGGTAAGGTATTTTCTCAAAGCCCGGATCCCTGTTTTAAATAATGCATTGTTGCAACCTGGCGTGAACCAACATTGCTATAGCCCTCTTTGGAAAGAACCTCAGCAAACACCGTATCAAAGCCTGGTGAACTAATGATCCAGGCATTTGAACACATTTGTGCTCCGGGTAGATTGCTGACCATCCGAAGCGCCCCGGCAATGCTATTGGTGCCGGAGTTCCGGATTTGTTCACCGGTAACCACCTGAACCACTGATAAAAAGGAAGCAAGCTTTTGAGGTAACTTTGAAGCGGCGGGGAATTTCAAGTTCATCAGTTCTTCCATGGATACAGATTTGGGCCCATCCGAAGATTCGGGAATAACTGTTTGCGATGTAACGGCTAGATGAACGAAGCGTACCATTATGGTTAAGAAACCTGCAACAGACGAGAGCAAGGAGTGTTTTGAAGAGGGTTGATCATTCTGCAAAAGCTTACAGGACATTGGTTTTTTTTAGGATTGGGTTAATTGAAAGTTTCCATGCAGAATACAACTCCAGCAAAAAAACGCAAAATTTTCAGACGCACCAAATACAAATTAACTAGCTCAGGGCGGGTGCTACGAAGAAAAGTATTACGGTAAGTAAATCCAGCGCCGGAGAAATAATACCCGGCCCAATGTGTGAAACAGCAACTGCACCCGAGAGGATGTTCAATTTATTCCCCGCCGGACCTGGGCTGCTGCATTTTATTTATTTGGTCGGCAAGCACCGTATGAGGAACCACGTTGCTCACACCGACCGTTACTTTATTCTTTAACCCGGAAACGACTTTATCAGCACCTTTCATCACCGCGTTGTAACCATCTTTACCAACCCTGGCGGCGCCGACCTCAAGGTGCGATGTTGTTTAATATTCTTCCTGGCTACAGCCCGGATAGTTAAATCGAACACATGCTAAGATGGGAAAATATTTCTGCACCGATTACAAGCATCCTGAGCCCTAAAACCCGGCAATTACAGCTCCAGATCATTTACGAAAGAAATTCTACTTACCAGCTTTTTAAACCATGGCTTAAATAACCGACACTGATTCGCCAACCTGGTTTACTAACCTGAATGGCAAGATTTTTACATAATAACTTTCTGGCATAAGTTATAGCGCTTGAAAATTTTAGAGACCTGTTTATTACTACTGACGGCGCCAGGGTGTTGCATTCTTCACTATATAAACCAAAGTAAATTTATCACTCCCGGATAATGGTTCATATGAAAACAACTGTTGAACGGAGCGTCGCAAGAATGACCCATCAGGGCTTAACTGCTGGTCACCAAAAGCTATAAAGGATTTATTTAATCGTGAGTCAATGTCGTTTAGTGAAAAAGTTTTTTTGGACCCGGCTACAGGGATACTATGGAACATCCTTGCGTCGCACTCTTGTACAATTGTAGTAGACTCGGCAAACAAACTTCATGATCGGCTTAACTAAACGACATTGAATCGTGAATGGTGATTTCGCTGGAAGTTTTTGCGCGAGCTGGTAAAGTAGAACTGAAAAGGATCACCGAATGCAAAGTAACTAACGGCTTATCCGTGGTGGACCCGGTGTCGCCGCATTTTAGATTAAAATAAGTTCGGCGGCTTTCGTGGCGACCATTTATCTGGATTTTGGCAACACTATATCTTCATCGGAATAGGTGCAAAGGTATCATTGGTTTAACCTAACTCACTTAATAAACATCTATGGCCATAACAGTAGGCGAATACCTCGTAAAAAGATTGATGGCCTGGGGAGTGAAACGGATTTACGGCTACCCGGGGGATGGCATCAATGGCATATTGGGTGGCTTGCAGAAAGAGGCCGGGAATATTTCGTTCATACAGGTTCGACATGAGGAGATGGCAGCATTTATGGCCTGCGGTCATGCAAAGTTTACCGGAGAGCCAGGCATTTGCCTTGCAACCTCGGGACCGGGAGCTATCCATTTGCTGAATGGTTTGTACGATGCAAAACTCGACCACCAACCTGTAGTTGCTATCGTTGGCCAGCAGGCAAGGATGAGTTTAGGCGGTAGCTACCAACAGGAGGTAGACCTGCTTTCGCTGTTCAAAGATGTGGCAAGTGACTATGTACACATGTGTACGGACCCATCACAGATCCGCCACCTGGTTGATCGGGCTATTCGTATCGCGTTAACCGAACGCACGGTTACCTGTATCATTATACCTAATGATGTGCAGGATTTGAAATATGAAGAACCGCCAAGGGAGCATGGTTCTATTCATTCGGGGCTCGGGTACTCCCGGCCACGATTATTGCCTGTGTTTGAAGACTTACAAAAGGCAGCGGCCATTTTGAACGAAGGCAAAAAAGTTGCTATTCTGGTCGGCGCGGGAGCATTAATGGCAGCAGACGAAATCATCCAGGTCGCGGAGCTGCTTGGTGCAGGTGTGGCCAAAGCCTTACTGGGAAAGGCGGTTTTACCCGACGACCTTCCTTTTGTAACGGGATCAATTGGCTTGTTGGGTACAAAGCCTAGCTGGGACCTGATGACCGGATGTGACACACTCTTAATGATCGGATCAGGATTTCCGTATTCAGAATACTTACCAAAAGAGGGCAATGCACGTGGAGTACAGATAGACATCGATGGCAAAATGCTGGGCATCAGGTACCCAATGGAAATGCACTTACAAGGCGATAGTAAAGACACGCTGGCGGCCTTGCTGCCGTTGTTACAATACAAAGAAGACAGGAGTTGGCGAACGGAAATTGAAGCAGAGGTTGCAGACTGGTGGAAGGTATTAGAAGCACGCGCTTTTACCGAAGCCAACCCGGTAAATCCGCAGCGGGTGTTCTGGGAACTTTCGAAAAGACTTCCTTCCAACGCAATTATAACCGGAGACTCGGGATCCACAGCGTTTTGGTATGCACGCGATATTCGAATAAAGCGCGGCATGAAAGCGTCGCTATCGGGCACTTTAGCGACGATGTGCCCGGGAATACCCTACGCCATTGCTGCAAAATTTGCTTTCCCGGACAGGATGGTAGTGGCCATTGCCGGTGACGGCGCCATGCAGATGCTTGGTATGAATGAATTAATCACGATCGCCAAATATTACCGCCAATGGGAGACACCGCAACTGATCATTGTTATCGCAAATAACCAGGACCTGAATATGGTTACCTGGGAACAACGAGCACTTGCCGGAGACACAAAGTTTGAAGACTCGCAAAACATGCCGAACGTCCCTTTCGCGGAGTTTGCACGAATGATCGGGCTCGAGGGAATCCGGATAGAACGTGCCGAAGAGGTTGAGTATGCACTCGATCGCGCATTTGCTGCCGACAAACCCATAGTTGTGGAAGCAATGACCGACGCCAGTGTTCCCTTATTGCCGCCCCATGTTTCTGTTAGCCAGGCAAAGGGCTTTTTTACCGCTTTATTTAAGGGTGACGCTGAGGCAGCCGACATGGTAAAACAAACGTGGAAAGAAGTGAAGACCAATTTCCTTCCAAAATAACCGCTGCTTTAGATTTCGAACGTCCCGGTAATAGACGTTGCTCTTGTTCAGCAAAGAAATTAAGTAATTACGTACGATTCACTTCTTCCGCACCGGAGCTTCTACGCTTTTGTTCTACTTTCTGTCCGCGGCTAAAGTTGTAACGAAGCGAAACGCCGACCGACCTAATACGGAAGTATTGATCAAACTCGTTCACCTGTCCGCCAATGTCTGTGGTCCACAAATACCTGAAGCCCTTGAACAAGTCATAACCATTGATTGCTAAGTCGAGCTTCTTATTTAAAAAGCTGCGTTTAAAGGCAAGGTCAACCCGGCTCATTGCAGCCATATGGTACAGGCCTGATGCTGCCGGGCCACGAAGCAGTATATTCACTTCCATACGGATCTCTTTTGGCAGCAGTATGGTGTGGTTCGACTGTAGCATTACAAACAGCTGATCGTTAATTACCTCGCCAAAGTTTGTTTGCATGGCATATTTGTTATACGATGCTACAAGCGTATTCTGTGTATCCCACTTCTTCAGAATTTTTACCGGCGCGACTGCGGTGATGCCAACACTATGTCCTTTATTAATATTCCCAAACGTATACACGGTGGTCGTATCCTCCACGTCGAGCAAAGGAACCTCTGAAATGGCATCGATGTAATGATGGTAGTTAAACGAAAGGTTATACACTTTTTTAAACACCTGCGTTATGCTAAATGAATTGGTGTATTGTGGTCGTAGCTGGGTATTACCTTCATACCAGGTGTAAGGATCGCGGTAAGCCCTAAACGGATTTAGGTTGCCATAGTTGGGGCGGGTTAAGCGCCGACTATAACTATAGTTCAGGCCATAATTATCGTTAACCTTTTGCTGGAGGAACACGCTTGGAAACAGGTTGGTATAATTCCTTGGCGTAGTTACACCAAGGGTTATCGAATTACCTAGGGAAGCAGTGTGTTCAAGCCGCAATCCTGATTGAAGGGTAAGCTTTTTGTTTATAGGGCCACTGTAATTTAGGTAGCCGGCGTATATGCTTTCGCGGTATTTAAAATGATTCGTCCGTAAAGGATCCAACACCAGGGCTCCATTGTTGAAGTAGAACTGAAAGTCGTTGTCGGATATAACCCGGCTGGCTTTTGCTCCTGTTTCGAACTTATGTGTTTTTCTAAATGGAAGCGTAAGGTCTATCTTTCCGGAGTAAATATCATAGCCGTTGGGGGTGTTGGTATATAGGAAATCCTTTGTTTTATGACCGGTAATCATGCTTGCATAATAGTTGTAGAAGTCCGACTCTCCCCTATTGGTAATTCTAACATAATCAAGATCGGAGGTCAGCATCGCTCCATTGGTGTCGAGCTTGCCCGTATAGTGAAGGTTAGTTGTAAAGTTGCGGTACGTGTTGGTGCTGTAGTTATCGGCCTTAACGGTTTGGGTTGGCTTATCGGGTTCACTTCCCAGGCGGGTCTGCGTTAAAAAATCCTGATCACCGGTATTCTTTGTGTAGTTGAGCATAACACCTACTGTATGCCGGTTATTGAAGCTATAGTCGGTACCCATACGAAAAGACGGCGGGCCGAAATTGGTGTAACTGCCGATGGCATCCTGGTCGAAATAGGTCGTCTTATTGGTACCATAGAATACCCGTGTAAATGTTGCATCGCGACCACCGACCCTGCGGGCAAGGTCAAGGTTTAAAAACGAATTCCATTTGCCCGTTTTATGGTTGATGTTGAGGCCCGACGAAAAGCCATGTTGTTGTTTGAAATTATAATTATAGGTAGCGTATACGCTGCCATTCATGCCCTGTTGGGTATTCTTTTTTAAGTTGATATTCAGTATCCCCGAGGTGCCTTCGGCATCGTACTTCGCAGATGGGTTCGTAATGATCTCGATATTCTTCAAGTTTTCAGCGGGCATTGCCTCGAGCATGTTGCGCAGGTCCCTTGCCGACAGGTAGGTAAGTTTATTATCGAGCATTACCGTGACCCCTGGCCGGCCATTCAATTGAATGTTTCCCTCTCCGTCGATAAATACTCCCGGCGCCCTTGATAGTACCGCGTAGGCAGAATTACCGGCGGCCATAGCGGTGCCTTCAACACTTACAACCATGCGGTCGGCTAGTTGGGTAATGGTTGGCCGGAGCGTTGTAACGGATACATCCGCCAGGTTTTTAATGTCGGGCTTCAGAGAAAAGTTCCCGAAATCCTTCGAGAAATCTGTGGTGGTCACCTCGAAGATCTCGGTCTTGAGTTCACCGAAACCGATGGACGTGAACCGCAAGAAGTACTTTCCCGGAGCCGGGCTTTTGATGGAAAAATTTCCATCTGCCGATGTTAGCGTACCCGCGCTTAAGGACTGGTCGGCCGCCTTGATGATTGAGACATTCGCGAAAGGTAAAGGCGCTGATTTCTGGTCCTGGAGTTTACCGGAAAGCGTA
>JASLBT010000126.1 GCA_030146445.1 Segetibacter sp.
AGAACGGTTGTAGTTACGGTCGTTGAACGAACGGTTATAATTCCTGTTGTGGTAACTACGCGGATCATTGAAGCGGTCGCTTCGATAGTTGCCGTTATAATCATTTGATCGCCTGCTTTCGAGCCATCTGCTGTGTTCAGGATGGTTTTCGATAACATAATACCGGGGATCGCGGCTGCTATAGATAATGGTTTGAGATTGTCCCCTGAAGTTGCCGTACCTGCTACGATAGTAATCATTCCGGCGAAAAGGGTATGGATCATTTATGACCACCTTGTAGGAGCGGAACAAATCGAAGTTGCTGTACCGGCGGGGGAGCGCATTAGCAGACACCCACCTGCGACCGTCGAAATAAATAAATTGCTCCCCGGGAACGTTGTAATATAGGTCTGCTTCCGGAAAATAATAGTAGTCGACATAATCGTAACCCACGGGCCCCCAAACAGGCTGGTTGCCGATATTTACACGGAGACTAACCTGGGCACGGGCTTCTTTGTACATTACTGCGGATAGCAGAATGGCGGATAAAAGAATTATTTTCTTCATGTTTTCCTTTAGCCATCAATAAGCGAAACAAGTGCCGGATTTCGGTGTTTTCGTTAGGGAAATGTGAACTTGAAGAAAGCTATCGGTCAACATGCTTCCGTTGCCGGCGATGTAAAAAGAAGGAGCCGGATTGCTGTTTGCCGCAGTGATTGCGGCGCTGGTATCGGCGAAATGAAAATATGCCGTACAAGTGAGTGACACCCGTCCGACTGCGCAGCGGGCGGGCAACGATGTCGCCATGAAAACGAAATGCCGGCTCCCAAAAAACAAACGGTAAAGCTGGTTACCATAATTTACCTGAGTACCTCAAGCGAACGTTTTATGAGATCGAGCCCTTCGAGAAGTTGCTCACGGTTGATGATCAGCGGCGGCGCAAAACGAATCTTGTTACCATGGGTTGGTTTTGCGAGCAAGCCCATTTTTTTGAGCTTCATGCACAAGTCCCAGGCAGCGTTTCCATTTGGATGTTCGATTACGATGGCATTCAACAGTCCCTTGCCGCGTATTTCCCGAATGAATGGCGACCCCATGGACTGCAGATGATGCCGGAACAGCGAACCCATTTCCATGGCGTTGGCCGCGAGGTCCTCGTCTTTCAGCACCTGGAGGGCTGCCATTGCTACGCTGCAGGCCAGCGGATTGCCGCCATAGGTTGAACCATGTTCGCCCGGTTTGATGTTCATCATAACCTCGTCGTCGGCAAGTACCGCCGAGACCGGGAACACACCGCCGCTGAGTGCCTTACCCAGGATGAGGATATCGGGGCGTACACTTTCGTAATCGCACGCCAGCATTTTTCCTGTTCTGCAAAGCCCTGTTTGTATTTCGTCGGCGATAAATAGCACATTGTGTTCGCTGCACAGCCGGCGGACACCTGCCAGGTAGCCATCTGATGGAACTACCACGCCAGCTTCACCTTGTATAGGCTCGACCATAAACGCCGCTACGTGCTGATCTTGAAAAGCTTGTTCCAATGCCTGCAGATCATTGTAGGGAACGAGGTCGAAGCCAGGCATGTACGGTCCAAAACCCTTATAGCTGGAGGGATCGGTAGAGGAGGAGATGGCAGCTAGCGTTCGCCCCCAAAAATTATTTTCAGCAAAGATCACCCGCGCCTGGTTCTCAGGAATACCTTTGCTTACGTATCCCCAGCGCCGTGCCAGTTTAACCGCTGTTTCGCCGCCTTCAACACCGGTATTCATCGCCAGCACTTTGTCGAAGCCAAAATAGGCTGTAATGTAGCGGGCAAATTCGCCGAGAAGGTTGTTGTAAAAAGCTCTTGAGGTGAGGGTCAGTTTTTTTGCCTGCGTAGTTAGTGCATTGATTATTGCAGGGTGGCAATGCCCCTGGTTAAGGGCGGAATAACCGCTGAGAAAGTCGAAGTACCTTTTTCCTTCAACATCCCACATATAAATTCCTTCGCCGCGCTCGAGCACCACGGGAAGAGGGTGATAATTGTGGGCATTAAATTTTTCTTCCAGGGTCATGTAGTACCCTGGATCTGCTTTTGCTTCGGTTATGCTCATAGAAAGGGTTGAGAAGGGAAAATATGGTTACAGAAGGGTGTACCTGAAAGAGGGATGGTCGAGATAATCTAAATTAAGCTGAAGAAAAGCCATAAGAGCGTGCAAGATAAGGCATTAATGGCTTCGTCTCTAACGCTTAGCGTCAGCAGATAAGTTGTTGGTGGTAAACGCAAATGCCTTCTTTGTTGTACAGTTCTGATCGTACCCTGTTTATACGAACCGCTGAGATGCGGGTAGCGGGTTTGAAAGCAAATGTTTTGGTGATTTGTACCTGGATGGTGAAGAATATTGATAAGAATAGTAATTACAGGTGAATGGATTTAAAAACTTCAGTAAAAAACTGTTTTTCTTTTTGATTGTTCGGTAGATTTTCCGACCTTCGCCGTCCGAAAATTTATCATCATGTCGAGAGTATGTCAGGTTACAGGTAAAAAGCCAATTACGGGTCATAAGGTATCTCACTCGAATATCAAGACCAAACGTCGGTTTTTACCAAATTTGCAAACCAAGCGTTTCTTTTTGGTTGAGGAAGATCGTTGGATTACGCTTAAAGTCTCTACAGAGGCGATCCGCACCATCAATAAAAATGGGCTCTCTTCTGTAGTAAAAGAACTTAGAGCCAACGGATCTAAAATCTAACAATCGTTTTTAAATAATTATACAATGGCAAAGAAAGGTAACAGGGTTCAGGTGATTATGGAGTGTACAGAGCATAAAGCCAGCGGAATGCCAGGTACAAGCCGTTACATTACTAAGAAAAATAAGAAAAATACCCCTGAGCGTCTGGAGTTAAAGAAGTTTAACCCCATCCTGAAGAAAGTAACCGTTCACAAAGAAATCAAATAGGGTTCCCGTATTTAAAAGGTTTCTACAAGGTTTATCATCCTATCAAGTAATATATCATGGCAAAAGCAGCGAAAACCGCGATTAAAACAAAGGACCAGAAAGCAGCAGCTGAAGCGAAGAACTGGAGCAAAGTAATTAAAGCTGTTCGCAGTCCCAAGACCGGTGCATACACGTTTAAAGAAGCGATTGTGCACAAGGATAAAGTAAAAGACTTTTTATCAGCTAAATAATTTTACGCTGAGACCTATGTTAAAGCTGTCCGTTTTTAGCGGATGGCTTTTTGTATTTTACACCGGCGGTTAACTCAATTTAAAATCAAACAAACAGACCATGAGTTTTTTCGGAAAGTTATTTGGGAAAAAAGAAAAGGAAAGCCTTGACCAGGGATTACAAAAGACGAAAGAAAACTTTCTTACGAAGATCACTAAAGCCATTGCCGGTAAAAGCACGGTAGATGAAGAAGTGCTCGACAGCCTTGAGGAGGCGCTCGTTGGTGCGGATGTTGGTATTGAGACCACCGTTGAGATCATTAAGAGAATTGAAGACCGCGTTAGCCGCGATAAATACGTAAGCACAGGTGACCTGAACCGGCTTTTGCAGGAAGAAATTCGCGAGGTGCTTGTGGATGCTCCTGAGCAGAGTTACAAAGACTTTTCGACCCCTACAGGAAAGAAACCCTATGTAATACTTGTTGTGGGTGTAAACGGTGTGGGCAAAACGACTACGATTGGTAAGTTGGCTTATAATTTCAGCAAAGCCGGGAAGTCGGTACTACTTGGAGCGGCCGACACCTTCCGGGCAGCCGCTGTTGATCAATTGACGATCTGGAGTGAGCGAACAGGTGTTCCGATTGTTAAGCAGCCAATGGGAAGTGACCCGGGAGCTGTAGCTTTTGATACGGTACAGAGTAGCCTGTCAAGGGGCTCCGATGTGGTAATTATCGACACCGCCGGGCGGCTCCATAACAAGGCGTACCTGATGGACGAACTTGGAAAGATTAAACGTGTAATTCAGAAAGGCATTCCTGATGCGCCCCATGAAGTATTGCTTGTGCTCGATGGATCAACAGGTCAGAATGCACTGGAACAAGCTAAGCAGTTTACGGCTGCCACCAACGTTACTGCTTTGGCTATCACGAAGCTCGATGGTACAGCGAAGGGTGGGGTTGTGCTTGCAATTGCACACCAGTTTAAGATACCGGTGAAATTTATTGGCGTTGGCGAAAAGATGGAAGATTTATTGATATTTGATAAACATGAATTTGTGGACACGCTCTTTAGTTTAGGTGATGAATAAAAAGGCCGTATCAACCCTATTTTGATCGTATGGACATTCTTTTATTTGATACTTCAGTTCGTAATCAACTGATGCCACTAACGCTTACCAGGGCCCTTTCAGCTATCAGGATGGGCATATTTACCGGCATTGAGCGATGGAGGTTGATTTCCGGTATGCGAGTGCAGGTATTAACAGACAGTTACCTCATGGATCTTTATGATCCACTGGAGCTGCAGGATTTCCTGATGGTTGATAGCAGTGTGCTTGTAACGGAAGCATTGGTGGAATCGCTATTGAACCTAAGAACGGGAGAGGGTCTGTTCGACGTTAATGGGTTGATTGGCGGTAGAGTGTTGCCGCGAGGGTACCCTGAATATGGTGATGATTTTGACCTGCTGTTTTCGCAAAAACGTTCTATAGAAAAGGTAAAGAGGTTAGATCTTCCATGTCATATTTTTCAATGGAACAACGAGGTGCTGGAGTTCGATTTTAAGCTGGTGTCGAAGGGCCGAGCTTCCGCCGGGGATTATCATTCGGTTCAGATGTCCAATCCATCTAATATCTTTATCGAGGAGGAGGCAAACCTGGCTTACTGTATTCTCAACGCCTCGCATGGACCCATCTACGTAGGGAAAGGGGCGACAATAATGGAGGGCTCGCTGATACGCGGACCCTTTGCTTTGTGTGAGTCGGCGACGGTTAAAATGGGTACAAAGGTTTATGGAGCTACAACGATCGGCCCCGGTTGTGTTGCAGGCGGAGAAATAAAGAATGCGATTATGATGGGTTATACGAATAAGGCCCACGACGGCTACCTGGGCGACAGTGCAATAGGTGAATGGTGCAACCTTGGTGCCGGCACCAGCAACAGCAATGTAAAGAATACGGGGGGTGATGTAAAGCTCTGGAACTATCACCAACAGGCGTTTGTTTCGGCAGGCAACAAGGGAGGCTTGATAATGGGCGATTATTCCAGAACTGCCATAAACACTTCGATTAATACCGGGACGGTTGCCGGCGTATGCTGCAATATATTCGGCGAAGGGCTTACCCCGAAGGTCATTCCGAGTTTCACCTGGGGCACAAAAGAGTTGAGCCGATACGAGTTCGACAAAGCGTTAAAAGATATTTCCAATTGGAAGCAGATGAAGAATAAGGTTTTTTCTGAACACGAAATTGCTGTTTTAAAGTATGTGTTCGATAACTACAACGATTAATCTTCAACGACAGACTGGTAACAATAATCAAACTAAAACACGATAAACGATGAGAAATCAGATTGCAGCAGCCAACTGGAAAATGAACCTTAGCTACCCCGAAGCCGACAGCCTTTTTACCGACGTACTTTCGTTAACCGATCGCCTTGGAGATAAGCAGCGGGTGGTTTTCGCTGTTCCGGCGCCTTACCTGGATATGGCTGTTGGCCACATCGCCGACAAATTTCACATGTATGTGGCCGCCCAGAACTGCCACTCTAAAAAGTCCGGCGCTTTCACAGGTGAGATTTCTGTTGAAATGCTGCAGTCACTGGAAGTCGAGTACGTGATTATTGGCCATAGTGAACGTAGAGAATACTTCAATGAGTCAAACCAGTTTCTTGCTGAGAAGATCGATATCGCGCTCGAATACGGGATCATACCTATTTTTTGCTGTGGAGAAGCCTTGCCGGTACGTGAGAGTGGAAGTCAAAACGAGTTTGTAAGCACCCAGCTTCGTGAGTCGCTGTATCACTTGTCGGCAGAACAGATAAAGCAACTCGTTATCGCGTACGAGCCGATCTGGGCAATTGGCACTGGTAAAACGGCAACAAGCGACCAGGCGCAGGAAATGCACGCACATATAAGAAGTGAATTAGCTGGCAAATACGGCCACGAGATTGCAGACCAGATTTCAATATTGTACGGTGGAAGTGTAAAAGCTTCAAATGCCAGAGAGATCTTTCAGCAGCCTGATGTTGACGGTGGCCTGGTAGGTGGGGCATCACTTGTAGCTGAGGAATTTGCGTCGATCATAAAGGCGCTTAAATAATAATTCGGCAGCTGGTATGCTGCCTATAGATGAGTAGTCTATTTTAATCTTTGATGTTCCTGCATCATGAAGCCCATAGAGTGCTTCAACAGAATTGCAACTCGTTAATGCCTTATCTTTTCTACAGCGTCTACAGCTTCAATGGAACCTGTAGATGCTAGGTTAGAAGCTTTATCTCCAAACCAATGCCCGGTCTTCTCTTCGAAACCAATCCGAATACTTAGGCTTGCAAAGTCGTACTGTAAAAACAACAACGAGCCTGTAATAATCGGGATTACCGGAGCACTTTCTTACGCTCCATGAGTACAAACTGGTCTTTCGCTTTAAGCGAATGGCGCGGTTTCCCGATCGCTGAAAAGAGCTGCTCTAGTATGTTGGTCAACCCGGATAAGGTAACTGGCTTTATCAGATAGAAGTCTGCCTGCTCGTTGTAGCAGATATCGATGTCGCGCATGTTATGAGATGTTGAATATACGATGACCCATGTTGTTTTGAGAACAGGGTTTTGGCGTATCTGCTTCAGGCATTCAACCCCATTCCTTACTGGCATGTTCAGGTCCAGGAAGATCAACTCAGGCGCGGGATTCGTCTTCAGGTAATTTATGCATTGTCCGCCATCTGTGACGTGAGATACCTTGTAACAAGAGATGATCTTTGAAATACCTTCATTGAGGAAATCAGCATCGTCTTTATCATCATCTGCTATCAAAATACTAATGTATGGGTTCATAGAATTTTTTCATTTTTACGATTAAGATGAAAATTTCTTTGTTACCATCTATAATCATTGTGATGCATTTTAGTTCGGATAAATAGTAGAAAAATATACTTGTGACACTATTCATTGCAGGTTAAGGCGAATAACATCTGCTGTTCACCGTTCACTTTAATGAATTAAGTGTAACGATGATTTAATTACGTTTTGGAGCAACACAGGGGCGTTATTTATACAAGCTGGTTCAACACCCTCCGGCAGCCTGGGGAGCCTCACCAGGCTTGGTGACATAAAAAATGCGAACCTTATCAATTTCAATAATGGTTGTTGTAATTGTTCACTGCTATATTATCCAGATTATCCATCCAGAGCCCAGGCAATAGGTTACTACGTCCGATCTGTTCAGCGAATGTGACATGTTCGTGTTTGCCAACTTTCCAAAAATCGATAACAAGTCCATCATGCGTTCTAAGATTTATGAAGCTTGATAAACCCATCGGGATACATTAATTAATGATAAAAGCGAGAGTGAAATCCTCCCGGTGTTTCTAACAATAAAGGGCGAACCGGATCCGAAAGGTGTTCCCATCAAAGGTAATAAGATTTATGGAGCACGTATAATTCTTAACTTAAAAATAGTAAAAACAACACAATATAATCACTTGATAATCAGGTGCTCTGCTCCCGAATAACAAAAAGAGGTTTGATGTTTAACCATCTATCTGGTAAATCAACGATACCAGTGCGATTTCCACAATGACGTACAGCAGGATTGATTACTTCAACAACAATTGATACATAACATCAGTGAAATTTCATGCGCGTTTTAGCTGACGGGGTTAGTTGCGGGTAAGGGCATGAATTCAAACTCGTCGAGCCGGTCCATTTCCAGGATAGTTTTGCTGTCGTCTTCACTACGGTGATACATAACCTTAAATTTCGCACCAAACACGAATTCTGTTGCCAGGTAAGAAGTTCGTGATACAACAATGTTTGAGAAACTTTCGTCAAAGGCTTTAACAAACACCAGGATCTCTGCACTGGCATTTAAGAGGTCTTCTTTGCTAAGATTATAAAAGGGACTATTCTCATTAATAGCATGAACAACCGTCCAGTTAAAAGTTAACGTGTTCACCTTTGCGATTTCCACCGGCATATTAAAAAACTTGTTTTCTGTTATACCGTCTTCAGTCACTTTCATTGCGAGCGTAAGTTTGACCTCTGCTTCGGTTAGATGATTATTTTTATATGGAGCCATTCTGACCATTACGGCAACCCCGTTTTTGTATGGGCTAAACAGCGCGTTTCTGCTGTACTTCAGATAAGCCTGGGGTCGCGCAAAACGGCCGTACAGCAAACCTGTGGCAAGTGCAAAGCTCAGAAGTCCCAACATCGCTTCAATGGCAGCTACCATACTGGTCATGATCCCGATCGGGTTAATACGGCCATAACCTACAGTGGTAAACGTTTGTGCACTAAAAAAGAAAACTTCACCAAAGTTGTGCAGGGCGGAGCCAATGATAACGCCACCGAGGTGTTCTATACCAATCAAGAGGTAGATAGATGAAAATGCAACGTTGATGATGACGAAGAACAGGAAAATAATGAGCAAAAATTTCCAGCGTTTAATTGCAAGCAATTCATGGTAGATGCTAAAGCGTTCGAAGAGTCCAATTCCACGCACCACGCGGTTCGGGGTGCCATCTTTCGAATAAAATCTCCCACCGCTAAAAGAACTGTTGCTGCCAAATCCTGTTTCTTCTGTTGTAGTTGCTTTGTTATTCAGTTTTTTCAGTAACGACATACTTCATTATTTCACCTGTTTGGCATTTTTGTAGTTCGATAGGGTGCAAAGCCCGAAATCTAATGGTTTGGCGTAAACCCTTACCTTGTGCTGAACGTAGCCTTTAACCAACAGAATTACTAAAGTATTGTATTTTTAGTCATTAACATTCAGCAGTATAAATGAGTTTTCAGCAACAGATTGTACAAGGTCTTATATGGAGGGGTTTGTATTTTTTTACCGTTTTGCTGATGAACATATTTATATCAAGGTATTTCGAAGCAGAAAACGCGGGATGGATATTTTACTTCTGTAATAACCTTTCCTTGCTGTTGCTGGTAGCTGGCTTAACGATGGAAAACGCTGTGAATTATTATGGCTCGAAAGATCAGATCAGCCGTCATAGCCTTGCCTGGTTTTCATTGATGTGGTCAGGAGTCGTAGCCGTTATAGTAAGTATAGTATTGGTGATCTATTTTACCTTGATCAGCCCGGCAACATCGGCGGAAATGAACCGATACCTCTTTTATTCGGTTTGCTATATCACCGGAATTCAGCTTACCAGCCTCTTTACCGTCCTATTTTATTCAATCAGGAACTTCTTCTTGCCCAATGTGCTGATGATTTTACTAAACGTATTATTCATCTTATTCATTCCAAAGCAACACACCATCGGGCAAACAGGTTCAAGCTTAATGATCGAGGTTTACTTTGCTTATTTTCTTGTAACCGGGATTTCCCTTGCAACAGCGTTTATTGTTTATCACAAGAGTTGGCAACACCTTTTTTTGCCCACGCAATCGGAATACCGGGTGATGGTACGGTACGCAACCGTGGCTCTTGGGGCAAACCTGGTTTTTTTTCTTGTATACCGGTTGGATTACTGGTTTGTAGAAAAGTTCTGCACCGACGCAGCTTTAGGTAATTATATCCAGGTATCGAAACTTGCCCAGATGCTGCTGATTATACCAACGATTATTTCAAGTGTGGTTTTTCCGCATACGGCAAGTGGTAACGAAAGGTCGGTGATAAAAGATAACATCCTCAGAATTGGGCGGTTCACCTCGCTTATTTACCTGTTGTTGTTCTGCTTTATTTTGATTGCCGGCAAACGGTTGTTCCCACTGGTATTCGGCGAAAGTTATGGTATGATGTATGTGCCCTTTTTACTTATCCTTCCCGGTATATGGGCACTGAGCAATCTTGCTGTGCTGAGTGCTTACTTTGGCGGTATTAATAAAGTTAGTGTGAACTTTAAAGGTGCGTTGGTAGCACTGCTGCTCATCCTGGTTCTAGACTCTATTTTTATTCCAACTCACGGCATTACTGCGGCGGCAATAATAAGTTCAGCGGGCTACCTGGTTAATTTTCTGTATTCCTTTGTTCATATGCGTAAAGAACACCGTATAAGTTTGAGAGATTATTGGACCATTAAAAAAGGGGACATACAATGGCTCAGATCCTTGACGCAGTCTTAAACAAGGTTGACTTTCCTCACAAGGAGTATGTGCTGGTATTACCCGGGTGGTATCCCACGTGGCTTGATCCTTACCCCGGTGATTTTAACCAGCGACAGGTTCTCGCAGCAGGATTGCATTTATCCCAGTTGGTACTTTATATCGGTAAAGATACCAGCGGAGCGATCACGTCGGTAGAAACAAGAGTGAATCAGTTGAGTGAAAAAGTTACCGAGATCCTGGTAGTTTATCCCGGATCAAGTATCGGTATGCTGGAGCCACTACGTTCGAACTACACTTTTTTCAAGTTACTGATCCGATACAGTTCGGCAATCAGGAAGAAGTGGGGTAGGCCCCTGCTGTTGCATAGTTATATTGTCATACGTGGCGGCTTGGCGGGCTGGCTGATGTCGATCAAGTGGAACCTTCAACTGGTGCTCTCCGAACATTGGACAATTTATGATCCGGAAGATCCCGGATTTCTCGAAAAAAGAAATCCCATCTTTCAATCGGCCGTGAGATTGGTCTTTCAACGCGTCATCCGTTTTATACCGGTCACAAGAAATCTTGGGGTTCAGGCGTCAAAAATATTGAAAGAGGTTCCTGTTCGGGTTATTCCCAACGTGGTAGATACGAGCCTTTTTTACTGGTCAAAACGCGCCGCGGCTGCAGATCAGCACTTTCGTTTCATTCATGTATCTACCATGACTTACCAGAAAAATGCTATTGGCATTTTGAAGACGTTTAACCGGTTCAGGGAACGGCACCTGAACTGCAGCTTGTTGATGGTCGGCCCCTATCCAGCGGAGGTTTTGGAATACGCAAAAAAACTGCGATGCTCAGAGCGTATTTTTTTTTCGGGCCCGATCACTTACCGTGAGGTAGCATCCTTGCTAAGGGAATCTGATGCGCTGGTGTTGTTTAGCAGGTATGAAAATTTACCATGCGTTATACTGGAAGCACTTTGCTGCGGAGTTCCTGTGATCAGCACCAGAGTGGGCGGCATACCTGAAGTAATTGATGAAACAAATGGGATTTTGATAGATAGTGAAAATGAGCAGCAGCTGGAACGTGCTTTAAACAGAATGCTAAACCATCACAACGATTACAACCCCGGGGCCATCGCGCAGCGGGCCTCCGAACATTACAGCCCTGAGAGCGTGGGAAAACAAATAAAAGAAGTGTATGAAGAGTTACTGCATAGGCGGCTTTAATTCTTTAGTTTATTCACCAGCCGGATATAGTCGTTCTGCGCTTCCTGTTGCGTTTTGCCTTTCAGAGCGGACCATGCCTCATATTTTGCTTTTGCAACAAAGTCGAAAGGATTTTCAGGCGGGCCCACATTTACATCTCCAAGGGTCGACTGCTTATACAGCGAATACAACTGTAGCAGGGTTTCATTACTCGGTTTCTGACCAAGCCTTTCACTTTCTTTAACTGCTTTTTCAAATAGCGACAACACTTCCATACAATTAAAATATTTTTCAGGTCGAAAATAGGGAATTCTATCACGAACCTTTCGAAGTTTTATCAACAGCAGTTGCAACCGCCGAAGTGAGAAGGACGCTTTGCCTGGTAGTCAAGAAAGGGCACCCTTTTATGCTTTCAGCCATGTAGCCGCTGCACGGTTAAAATGTGCGTACGATGGTAGATGTGGCAGGCCAAGCTAAATAAAAGATAGATTTGCGCCCGGAAACCCCCATCCATCGCTGAGAAAACTAAACCAGGTGAGGGCCATGTTTGCAATCACAAGGGCAAGCCTGCAGGCGATCAGGCGCAGTCCATAAAGACTTTAAGGCGGGAATACTATGAGATATATAAAGCTTGCTATTATCAGCGTACTTGTGCTCTTCTTTCTACTGACAGGCATCTCGTTGCTCATTCCTTCTACAATTGTCATCTCTCGTTCGGTTAATATCCAGCGCAAACCGGCAGCTATAATGCCGTTTGTTCAAAACCTCGCCCAATGGGAGTCATGGATCAACGATCACGATTCTACGCAGGTTTCGATGCCGGCAAGGCAAGGCCACCAGCCACCCATCCTCATGATTGGTCAAACCATGGTGCAACTTGTATCGGCAGACAGCACGGAGGTAAAAACAACATGGGGAACAAATAAAGGCAGGAGCATGGATGCTTCCTTTTTTGTGTTACCACGCGAAGATGGTTCATCAACACTGCAATGGCGTTTTATCCAACAGTTGAAGTGGTACCCCTGGGAAAAGTTTTCGTCTGTCGCTGCCGAGAAAGTGCTGGGCCCATACATGGAACACAAATTACAACAACTGAAAGCAGTGGCAGAAAGTGAATAATAAACGAACGGAATTATTGAAACAGGCAATAGGCTTCCTGTTCCGGAAGCCTATTGCAGGTAAAGGTGATCACTTAGATATAAATGGTATGAACACCGGCCCCCGATCCTTTACTGCCCACGCCGCTTGTTCCGGCTGAAAAAGTAAGGCTGCTCGAATTGAAGGTGATGTTAAAGCTCGCTGTAGGCGTTGCCCAACCATAGGCCCAGGCCATCTTTGAAAGGGAATAGCGACTAAGGGAATTATTGGCCCATCTTGCACTTGCCGAACCTGCACTCATCCAGGC
>JASLBT010000172.1 GCA_030146445.1 Segetibacter sp.
TTCAGGCAATTGCCCAAACCACCACGATCGCGGGTTCTGTAAAAAGCACGCAAACAAATGAACCCCTCGCAGGAGTAACGATCCTCGTTAAGGCCTCAGGCCAGGGCACCTCCACCGACGATAAAGGAAACTTCCGACTTACCACGGCAATGAAACTCCCCCTAACACTAACGGTGTCGTATGTGGGATATGCGGAGAAAGAGGTCGTGGTGAGCAGTGCAACTCAAACCATTGATGTTTCGCTGGATGCAGCGGGATTAGCACAGGAGGTGACCGTATCTGCTTCAAGAACTCCTGAACGAATCCTGGAATCTCCTGTTTCGATTGAACGCGTGAGTGCAGCCGGGATACGCAACTCACCGGCTTCTACTTACTACGACGTAATAGGCAATCTCAAGGGAGTTGACCTTGTTACCGCAAGCCTTCTTTTTAAAACGCCCAGTACGCGCGGTTTCAACACCAGCGGGAACCTTCGGCTGAACCAGCTTGTAGATGGAATGGATAACCAGGCACCTGGATTGAATTTCGCCGTAGGCACGCTTTCCGGAGTCACTGAACTCGACGTGGAGAGCCTTGAACTGCTGAGCGGAGCGTCGTCAGCATTGTACGGTCCGGGCGGGATGAACGGTACCCTCCTTATCAACAGCAAAAATCCCTTTAAATACCAGGGGATGAGCTTCCAGGTGAAGCAAGGGGTATTACACGTAGATAATTACCAACGCCGTCCTTCACCGTTTTACGACTGGACCCTTCGCTGGGCAAAACAGGTGTCGGACAAGTTTGCTTTTAAAGTAGGTGGAAGCCTTACCCAGACGAAAGACTGGGTAGGTAACGATTATCGGAATTATGGCACGGGTGTGGACCGTTCTGTCGGAACGGTAAAAGAGGGCGACCGAAACAGTGATCCCAATTACGATGGAGTAAACGTTTACGGCGACGAAACAACGGCGAACCTGCAAGCAGCCCTCCTGGATCTGCCAAGAACCAACCCGTTTTTAGGCGTTGTGCCCTTGCCAGGCAACAATGTTCCTATACCAACAGCGGAAGCTCTGGCTGCGTTTACCTCAGGAAGTCGCTTTGATGTCTCCCGAACAGGTTACAAAGAGTCGGAAATAGTTGACCCTACTACGCTAAACGTTAAGCTGCATGCAGCCCTCCATTACAAGATCACACCAACCACCGAGGCTTCTCTCGTGGGTTATTTCGGTTATGGCACCACTGTGTACACCGGTAGCGACCGGTACTCGCTAAAGGGTGTAAAAATTGGGCAGTATAAATTTGAAGTTACCAATAGAAACTGGTTTGTGCGTGCATACACCACCCAGGAAGATGCAGGTGAATCATTCAATGCTACGGTAACCACCCGTTTATTTAACGAAGCCTGGAAACCAAGTGCAACAGCCTGGTACCCCCAGTTCGTGCAGGGGCTCGCCGGCGGCGCAGCACAAGCCTACGGCAGCGCGTTGGGTGCCGCATATGCAGCTGCGCTTGGGCAGGGACAAACACCCGCCCAGGCATTAGCCACAGCGCAGGCGGCTGCACCGGCTGCGGTAACCGCAAACCGTTCCGCGATCATCGCAGCTGCAAGAGCCAATGCCGACCAGGGCCGGCCGGTTCCCGGGACACAACAGTTTAATGATATACTAAAATCGGTTAGTGCTAAGCCCATTTCACAGGGTGGCGGACTTTTTTTGGATAAATCGAGCCTGTACATGACCGAGGGCCAGTACAACCTGACCGAAGCGGTAAAATTTGCAGAGGTATTGGTAGGTGCCGACTTCAAGCAATACGTATTGAACTCCGAAGGAACGTTGTTTGCCGACACGGCCGGTCGTATCCGGATCAACGAGTTCGGCACCTATGCACAGGTTTCAAAAAGATTTTTGAACGATCGCCTGAAACTTTCAGCTTCCGGACGCTATGACAAACAAAGTAATTTCAAGGGCCGGTTTACGCCTCGCTTCTCTGCAGTAATTACTGCGGCAAAGGACCACAATGTTCGCCTTTCTTACCAAACGGCTTACCGCTTTCCCTCAACGCAAAACCAATGGATCAACCTGGTCGTAGCCGGCGGTGTACGGCTCATCGGAGGTATACCCCAGTTGAAAGAGTTCTATAATTTTGGTACCAATCCCGTTTACTCACTGGAAAGCTTCTCCCGCTTCAGGCAAACCGGGAACCCCGGGGACTTAAAGGTGCAGGAATTCCCGGAATACAAGCCCGAGTCTGCTCAATCATACGAAGTAGGGTATAAAGGTTTGATCAATAACAAACTGTTGATCGACGTATACGCTTATCGCACTAAATATGAAAACTTTCTCGGTAGGATAGCCGTGGTTCAATCAGGTACCGGCGCTATTCCTGGCCTGGCTACACCAAACCTGTATTCAGTTTCCGTTAACAGTACTACCAAGGTTAATACCCAGGGTTGGGGAGCATCAGTTGAATACCTGCTGCCGGGTAATTTCACCATCAACGCAAACCTGTATTCCGACGAAATTAAAAATGTGCCTACTGGTTTTATTGCCTATTACAATGCGCCCAAATACCGTTCGAACATCAGCTTCGGCAACTCGGGGATGTTTGCACAGAAAAGAATCGGCTTCAACATTACGTGGCGTTACCAGGACGGCGTAAACTTCCAGGGTGATTTTGGCTCAGGCTATGTTCCTGCATTTATGACGTTTGATGGCCAGGTCAGTTATAAATTCCCACAGACAAAGTCGATTTTAAAGCTTGGGGCCACAAACATGTTTAACCAGTATTACCGTAATGCCTTTGGTAATCCCGAGATTGGCGGACTTTATTACCTGAGTTTTGGCTACAACATTTTTTAATCAAAAGGCATTGAATTACATGACCGTAAGACCATGCATTCAACTTTTTGAGATTTTTGGTTGATTTGGGTTTTGTAAATCATAAACGTATATTTTTGCGCCTGTTTCTGCCAGCCGGCAATCACTTGCAAAACTGAAAATTCCAAATAATAATATGCGACAAATTGCTTTCAGAGAGGCGCTTCGTGAAGCCATGAACGAGGAAATGAGAAGGGATGAACGGGTTTTTTTGATGGGGGAAGAAGTGGCTGAATACAATGGAGCTTATAAGGTAAGCCAGGGTATGTTGGCAGAGTTTGGGCCGAAAAGAGTTATCGATACCCCGATTGCAGAATTGGGATTTACAGCTATCGCAGTCGGCGCAGCCCAGAATGGACTTCGTCCGATTGTTGAATACATGACCTGGAACTTTGCAGTACTTGCCCTTGACCAGATCTTAAACACTGCCAGTAAAATGCTCGCGATGAGTGGTGGCCAGGTTGGCTGCCCCATAGTTTTTCGCGGTGCAAACGGTAGTGCCGGTCAGCTTGGCGCGCAACACTCGACTGCATTTGAGAGTCTTTATGCCAACATCCCGGGTTTAAAGGTGATTTCAGTTTCTAATCCTTACGACGCAAAAGGTCTTCTAAAAAGTGCCATCCTCGATAATGATCCTGTTGTGTTTATGGAAAGTGAAGTGATGTATGGTGAAAAAGGGGAAGTTCCTGAAGAAGAATATTATATCCCGATCGGCAAAGCAGATATTAAGAGGCCGGGTACAGACGTGACTATTGTTTCGTTTAATAAGATGATGAAGGTTGCACTTGGAGCAGCGGAGGAATTGCAGAAAGAAGGTATAAGTGCAGAGGTGATAGACCTTAGAACGATACGTCCAATGGATTGGCAGACCATCGTTGAAAGCGTAAAGAAGACAAACCGCCTCGTAATTGTAGAAGAGCAGTGGCCATTTGCCTCGGTAAGTTCGGAAATCACTTACCGGATACAAAAAGAAGCTTTTGATTACCTGGATGCACCTATTCGCAGGATCACCAGTGCAGATGCACCAATGCACTATGCACCAAACCTGGTGCTTGGTTACCTACCCGATGTACCACGCACGGTTAAGCTGGTGAAAGAAGTGATGTATCTTAAAAAGTAGAACAACCTACATCGATTTATACCAGGATCCCGGCGACAAGCCGGGATTTTTGTTACTGGCATTTTGAGGGTGTTCTATTAGCAATTAGAGCATTTGAGGATCGGTTAACGAGTATTCATTTCCAATAACGACCTGACTCGAAAGGGGCTTCCTGGTGCTTTTGAGCCAACCTCTTATGTTGAAAGCAATTAATTGTTAAGCGTGCTTGCAACTTCTAATATCCTTTCACTAAACGTTGCTGCCGTGGACCACGCCAATAAAGCTGCTGGTTTTAGCTTTACATCAACCCTAACCAAAAATCCGCTAATTATTTTTCTTCTGTACATTAACTCAGCGTGTCCGTTTGCGTTTGCTTCATCCGCCTAACCATAATTCGCCAACTCGCAATTCAATAATCCGGCATCCGCTCATTCCTATTCTGCACCTGAACGGAGCGTCGCCCGTCCGACTGGCGCAGCCGGGCGGGCAACGATGTCTCAACAGAAAGACAAAGCCGGTCCCCAAAAAAAATCAGTAGCCGGTGGCACTACTTGCAGAAAGGGCAATATTTTTTATATTGGATGATGTTAGAAGCCAAAACGATAGGCGAAGTGATTGATCACCTCGGCTACATCATAGCCATCAGCAAAGCGAAAAGCAGCAGGATCGGGTATTTTGCCGCGCTTTACCGGCGGATGACGATTGCAGTGCAGAAAGGAATAGCGGCGGGCGTATTTCAGGATGGCGATCGGATGGCGCATCTTGATGTGATCTTTGCAAACCGGTACCTGCAAGCATGGGAAGCTTTCGCGACCGGCAAACCATGTACAAATGCATGGTGTGCAGCTTTTGAGTCGTGCAGTGATCAGCGGTTGATCGTTCTTCAGCATCTAATACTCGGCATCAACACCCACATAAATCTTGACCTCGCGATTGCTGCTGCAGAGGCAT
>JASLBT010000315.1 GCA_030146445.1 Segetibacter sp.
CTCATTTATTCTCATTCAGGTTCAACGATAACCGTTTCAAAGAGCCTTTCGGGCTTAACATATAAAGGCGTGTGGTTTGATCCGCTGACTGAACGGGAGATTCCCATTGGAGGACTTGAAGGATTGAAAAAAGGAACTACCATTAAAAAGCCGTCACGCTTAAACTGGCTGCTCTTGTTGCAATCAGAATGAAGGGCAACCAGGAGAGTTGAGCACCTTATTATGGCTATCTGAACCGGCCGTGGAGCAGTTACCTGATTGCAGGGACGTTCGCCCGCTAAAAAGCCACAGAAGACATTGGCAGAAAGCTACCAAATGCCGTTGAGCAAAGTTTGGAAAGATGAGTGTTGCATGATGGCAGGGTTGTGGAACGGTATCGGTGGCGATCACCCGCTCGGGATTTTCAGCATGAAATGCGCTGAAGAGCCGCAAAAAACCGAAACGTCAGTGAGTAGAAGCAGTACATCCTCCATGACCGACTTTGTTGCGTAATTGAGCACCCCCCTCTCTTCGAATTTTTGCCCAGCAATTAGCTTACCAATTCTTATTGAGGAACCGCGGCTGACCCTCGCATTCTCACCGGAACAATATATGTTTAAGCTGGCAGTCCTCCCCATTTCCACGATTGATCCTAACTTTAGAAACCAAATTAATTCCCTTCTTTTCTTCACAATTTTTAGCTTATGGGTAAGCTCCTGTTTTTTGCAGGAACGGCCATGATTATCTGCTTGTATTACCAGTGGGGAATGGTAGCCAATCCAAAAGAAATTCATGTAAGGCCTGCGCAGGAAGTCACCGACTATAAATTAGCTAACACCATCGGATGCGCTCCCGGAAACGCTGAAGAATTCACTGATGATGCTCTTTCTATTCCTTTGCTGCCGGGTCAGGGAAATCATCAATTCAATGTTTCTACCGAAAGCGACAGTGCCAGGTTGTATTTTAACCAGGGCATCATCATGTACTATGGGTTTCATTTCATTGAAGCCAGAGCTTCTTTTAAAAAAGCACAACAGTTTGACTCTGCCTGCGTGATGGCTTATTTGGGTGAAGTTCTTGCATATGGTCCTACCATCAACAACCCGGCTTATAAACAACGTGCCTATTTTCCTGGCTTCATGGAAAAAGCAAGCCGAAATAACTCTCGATGGGAAGGCTTCACCCCGGATCTGCGACTTTAGCGTTCATGCCTCCGCAGTTGCTGTGTTCTTCACCTGCCAAATGGCTGAACCGGATTTGGTGGGTGAAGAACACGGACTACGGAAAAACATGATTCCAAAATTTATTATTCGATCTAAAAAGCGGCAAAGCTTCAGTTACCAGAGCGATTAGCTTTTATCGTATTCGCAATGGAAATCAATGTAACTACCACTTTCATGTCTTACTGAAACACTGATATGTCCTCTTGTCCATTCTTTGCCTCGCATTGAGTCAACATAAGACTCAAACGCAAAATATTCTACCAGGCCAACCAATTTGCCTTCGAACTTCTTGTGATAGTTCTTCATTGCAACCAGGTGATTAGTATTTATTGAATATCGTTCTATGGCTATTGAAGTCCATACAGGTTCTTTAAACCTGACTTCATAAGCTGCATCTCCTGGATGCATCGCAACAATAATTATCGCTTCATTTTGGTCGGCAAAAAATATAGCTCGCTTAAACCATGCATCATTAAATTTACCGGTTGGAGCAGCTTCCCTTAATGCTTGCTGTAAAGGAAATGTGAATAGTTTCTGTAAGTAATATTGTCGTGCTGTATTATCGGAACCCTTCTTTGTGTAAATCATAATTTCAGCAGCATAATCACCCGAACCTAAAGAACTAAGGTTAACAACTAATGAATCAGACACTTTTTGCATTGTTTCCCACTTTACAATATTTTTGTCTGCATCTCTTACGACTATCACTGCTGAATCCAATTGATCCATTGGAATAGTTGCAGCCGAAAATTTAACTGCTATCTCTTTGGCAATCGGAGATGTAGTAGGCGGGTTAGAGCCGGGTGGTAATGAAACGGCTATTTCTTTCTCGCAAGCAGTTAATAAAAACACGAGTAGTGATAATATCGCAGTTGACTTAACTGATGTGAAGTAGTTTGTTTTCATGACTGTTCGTTTTTGTGTAATAAATCAAAGCAAACGTATAGAAGGCTGTGAGGCTTTACAATCACATGAGGGTGTGAGCTGTGTTGAATGGAAGAGGGAACTTATAGAAGGCCAAAGCGGTACGACAAAAGGGAAAGAGGGCTGCTGCAACCTCTCCAAATAATCCCTGAAAAAGGTATTGAAGTTGTTCGTTAACCAGTGTTATTGAATTCAGTTCACATAAATATGTGATGTACGATAGAAGCGACCTCGGTCCTCCAGGTGGAGAACAAAATCCTGAGGTAGACAAAGATGTTATCTCCTGGCTGGAGACAATGACCCCTTTTTGGTGCCTGAAATTCGTATATACAAAAGAAACTCCGCGGAGACTTTAGATCTAAAAATTGAAATCCTGGTGTTCTGCAGCGTTCTTGTCCCGGCACTAAAGCAATACTGAATGAAGATGGCACTCGTTCCGTAGCGTTGGAGACCATTTTACCTTTCAACTTGAGAGGCAGGTGCATTTTAGTCATTTTTGGCGGTAATTGATCGATGTATTGTTTCGAACCAGGCTGACTGAAGGAATCTTATTCTTGCGTCGGTCCTCTCAGTTCTGCTTTTGTTTCTTACTCTACAGCAGAACCAATACCTGTACAACATATCCAGGGGCCGGAGGCAGTCCTTCTACCAGGTTAGGTTTAAGTGATCCTATCGGAACTTTTAAATCAACAGGGATAATTATTTTTGGGAATGATGTTCCTTTCGGTAAGGAGATAAGTTTTGGAGACA
>JASLBT010000322.1 GCA_030146445.1 Segetibacter sp.
ATCATTGTTCCCGGTACCAATCCCGATACCATTGGTGTTGCTCTTGGTTACGGCCGAACCGAGCATGTAGGCAAAGCGGCAAATGGTGCGGGAAAAAATGCGTTTCCGTGGGTTGGCTTCAATGGCACAACCCGTGAATACGGGTTAAACAATATTGCGGTTGAGAAGGGCAGTTCTAAATTAACGGTCGCCCAGAACCAGACGCACAATACACACGAAGGCAGAACGGAAGTGGTGCTCGAAACAACTCTTGCAACGCTAAGGAAGAACCCTGAAATGTTTGCGAGTTTAAGGGAAGAATTGCACAAAGACTATGCGCCAAAAACAAACAATTACGAACAGGAAGCTACGCTTTACCCTATCTATGAGCAACCTGGAGTTAAGTGGGGTATGAGCATAGATTTGAACAGCTGTGTCGGTTGCGGTTCATGCGTGGTAGCATGTATGGCTGAAAACAACGTAGCTGTAGTAGGTAAAACCGAGGTGGCCCGCTCTCACGATATGCACTGGATGAGGATCGACCGTTACTTCTCCGGCGACCTCAATAACCCCAATGTCGTTTTTCAACCGATGTTGTGCCAGCATTGCGATAACGCGCCGTGCGAAAACGTGTGCCCTGTATCTGCAACCAACCACAGCAGCGAAGGATTGAACCAGATGGCTTACAACCGCTGTATCGGTACCCGGTACTGCGCCAATAACTGTCCATATAAAGTCCGTCGTTTCAACTGGGCCGATTACATGGGCGCTGATAGCTTCCCTGATAATCAAAAGGAGGTGCTTACCGATGCATCGATGATGATGAACGATGACCTCACCAGGATGGTTCTTAACCCTGATGTAACTGTAAGAAGCCGTGGTGTTATCGAGAAGTGTACGTTCTGCGTCCAGCGTTTGCAGGAAGGTAAATTGAAAGCAAAGAAAGAAAGCCGTCCACTAAGGACGGGAGCGAATAACGAGTGGGATGTGAAAACTGCCTGTCAGCAGGCATGTCCGAGCGATGCGATTGTTTTTGGTAACGCCAATGATAACCATAGCGCGCTAACTTACCACCGCGGCACCAACAATGGCCGTTTGTTCTATGTACTCGAAATGCTGCATACCCTTCCGAACGTTAGCTACCTGGCCAGGATACGAAATACCGACGAGGTTTTGCACACTGAAAAGCAGCAGACTACAGTAGGGGGAGAGGAGACTAAAGAAATGGATCACCAGAGCACTCCTCACTAGTGACGAACAAATCGGTGCAGGTTGAAAAATATGCTTTTGTCACCGGCTGGTTCACGCTTAGAAACATCGTTGCGTCGCAGTACGTTCATCGGTATCGCTTCATGCAACGGGATGCGGAACAGGAACAAATATTGAAACAGGAATAAGGATCGTTTGAGCGAATGTGATCATACCGGGGAAGGATGATCTGCGACAATTGTGGGAACGATTTAGCCTGCTTTAAAACGAATACCTCATATACGATCGGTCGTCAAAGGCTGATGTTAAACCAAACCAGATGCAGTTAAAGTACGAATCACAGATCAGGGAACCACTGGTAGATGGTAATAAAAATTACCACCAGGTAACGGAAGACATCATTAGCCCGATTGAAGCCAAGCCAGGTAAGCTTTGGTATGTTGGTTTTTTTATCTCACTTGCATTGCTGCTCTTCGGTGTTTACAGTGTTTACCGCGAGGTTACCTATGGCATCGGTCAGTGGAACCTGAACAAAACTGTTGGTTGGGGTTGGGACATCACCAACTTCGTATGGTGGGTAGGTATAGGTCACGCCGGTACGCTGATCTCCGCGATCCTCTTATTGTTCCGCCAGGGCTGGAGAACCGGGGTAAACCGCGCCGCAGAAGCGATGACAATATTCGCCGTAATGTGTGCGGGTCAGTTCCCGATATTTCACATGGGTCGTGTTTGGGTGGCCTTCTTTACGCTTCCGTACCCAAATACCCGCGGCCCGGTTTGGCCGAACTTTGCATCGCCGCTTCTTTGGGACGTATTTGCGATCTCCACTTACTTTACGGTTTCATTACTCTTCTGGTATTCAGGCCTTATTCCGGATCTGGCTACTGTAAGGGATCGTGCCAAAACAAAACTTCGTAAACTCTTATACGGTATTGCATCATTCGGCTGGACAGGCAGTACGAAACACTGGCAGCGTCACGAGAGTTTGTCTCTCGTACTTGCGGGATTAAGTACGCCGCTTGTACTTTCGGTACACACAATTGTATCCTTCGACTTTGCCACGTCTGTTATTCCAGGATGGCACACTACGATCTTCCCGCCTTATTTCGTTGCGGGTGCGATCTTTTCTGGTTTCGCGATGGTACAGACACTACTCATCATTGTAAGAAAGGTCCTGGGTTTACAGGAGTACATTACGGTGGGTCATATAGAAGCAATGAATAAAGTTATTGTACTAACCGGTACAATCGTTGGTTGCGCATACCTTACCGAACTTTTCGTTGCATGGTATAGCGCTAACGACTACGAACAATATGCATTCTTCTACAGCCGTGGTAACATATTCAGCCCGTATGGCTGGAGCTATTATGGAATGATGTTTTGTAACGTGGTTTCACCACAGTTGTTCTGGTCACAAAAACTAAGGAGAAACATTGCGTTCACTTTCTTTATGAGTGTGCTCATAAACATCGGTATGTGGTTCGAGCGTTTTGTAATTATTGTTACATCGCTTTACCGCGATTACCTGCCAAGCAGCTGGCCTTATTACTACAGTCCCACGATTTGGGAGATCGGCTTTTACCTGGGTACTTTCGGGTTGTTCTTTACGTGTTTCTTCCTCTTCTCAAAATACTTCCCTGTTATTGCGGTTGCAGAGATCAAACATGTGTTAAAAACTTCGGGTGAAAATTATAAGGCAAGGGTCACACCCATCGAAGCGTTGCCAGCTGATGAATTTGCCCACGAGTATGCTCATGTGGCGCAGCCTGAACACGGCAGGGCGTCTTCTGGCATGGAACATTGATCGGGTTAATGCACAAGGCATATTGAATAAAAGGCTCCTGGGAGCGTAACGGAAAAACTGGAAGCCTCTGCGGGGGCAAACGGTCAAAGCTTAAAATTATGGCAAGAAAAAAATTTGTAGTTGGCAGTTTCGATGACGAAGAGGTCTTGTTTCCGGCAGTAAAAAAAATGCGGAACGCGGGTTATAAGATACATGATGTGTATACGCCATTTCCGGTCCACGGTCTTGATCATGCTATCGGTCAGCGGGAAACAAGTTTGCACACCGCCGGATTTATATACGGGGCAACAGGTACCATCACGGCCCTTTCGTGCATGAGCTGGATCTTTACAGCAGACTGGCCATTGAACATAGGTGGTAAGCCACACCTGCCTTTACCTGCCTTCATACCCATTATTTTCGAAACCACGGTTTTGTTTTCTGCTGTAGGTATGGTGCTCACGTTTTGTTACCTCTGCCAGCTCGCCCCTTTTGTGAAGAAGCATCATTTTCATCCGCGCGCAACAGACGACCTGTTTGTGATGGTGATAGAATGTACTTCCAAAACTAATGTGGACGACCTGAAAGGCTTCATGGCCAGTACCGGTGCAGTTGAGGTCAATGAACAAAATGTGGAGTCCGGCTGGTGGCTTGGCAGGTACGATAAGGACCAGAAACTGTATGCCGATGAGAGTGCTGCTATTGCCTAATGAACTTTAAGATCAAGAAAATGAAGAAACTATTAGTTATAACCCTTTTTTCCTCTGCTGTTGCGCTCTTCGGTTGCGAAACATACCAGCGTAAGCCCAGTAGGCAGTATATGCCGGATATGTATGCTAGCCGTGCATATGAGACTTATTCGCAAAATGGCCAGCCGAGATCGAAAGAGTTTAGTTACAACAACATGCCTGTTTCGGGTACGGTCAACAGGGGAGAGGAATTGCCTTATCACCTGCCGAACGACAGCGCCGGTTATAGTATGAGCGCAACGGTTCAGAATCCAATTAAGCCCGTCACCGGGTTGGATAGCATTGAAACACAGCGCCTGTACCTGATCAATTGCGCGATATGCCATGGATCAAAGCTCGACGGTAACGGACCACTGTACGCAAGTGGTAAATACCCCGCCAAGCCGGCTACGCTGGTGGGCGATGCAAATATTGAAAAGTTAAGTGAAGGCACCATTTTTCACGTGCAGACATATGGCAAAAACCTGATGGGCAGCTATGCTTCGCAGCTTACCCGCAAACAGCGGTGGATGATTGCGAATTACATTAAACAAATGCAAGCTGCAGGTAAAGGCAGTAATGCTACAGGTACGGTTACCGCAGCTACCGACAGTTCAGCTACGGGTACGGGCGGAGGAGCCGCAACCGGAACTGGTACAGGAGCGGCTACTGGCACAACCACCGGTGGAGGTCGATAACTTAATTGAAAAACTAACGGCAAACAAAATTTTTTACAATGGCATCTATAAGAGGGCAATTTGAAGTAACGGGAAGGATGAGAACCTGGTCTATGGGATTGATAGCAGTGGGACTGCTTGCATTTCTTATAGGCCTTTTCACCCGCGGCTTTAGCTCAAACGCTGAGGAGCAGGGCGTATTTTGGGGAACGGTACTTTATAACAGCGTGTTCTTCATGTTGGTTTGTAATGCAAGTATGTTCTTTATCTGCGTAACTACGCTTGCGCATGGGGGCTGGCAAGTTGCATTTCGCCGGGTACCGGAAGCAATATCAGCGGTGGTGCCCATATTTGGAACAATAGCAGCAGTTGTGTTGTTATACATTGTATTCGGTGTTGGGCACGGCGGGCATCATCATCCGGTTTACCACTGGCTTACACGCGGCGACGATCAGATATTAGCTGAAAAGAAGGGATTTCTTAATGCGCCTTTTTTTGTGATCTGGACGTTACTGTCAATTGGTTTGTGGAGTTACCTGGGTGCACGTATGCGTAAGTTGTCGAGGGAATCGGATGAAGGCACCATGACACTAGAGGAGGGTAAACGTTGGATCTGGAGAAATACCGTAATGGCTTCATTGTTTACTGTTTGGTTTGGTCTTACCGTGGGATCTACGGTTCCCTGGTTGTGGATGATGAGTATCGACGCGCACTGGTATAGCACCATGTACAGTTGGTATACTTTTGCAAGTTCTTTTGTATCGGGTATTGCGTTAATTGCACTCTGGGTTATCTTTCTTAAGAACAGGGGACTTCTCGAGTATGTTACCGAAGAACACCTTCACGATCTTGGAAAATTCATGTTTGCTTTTTCAATATTCTGGACGTATCTCTGGTTTTCGCAATACATGTTGATTTGGTACAGTAATATGCCTGAAGAGACCATCTACTTTAAACACAGGGTTCAGGGGGCGTGGAGAGGTGTGTTTTTCTTCAATTTAATCGTGAACTTCGTCTGTCCTTTGCTAATTTTGATGAAGCGTTCGACCAAGCGAAACTATACGCTGATGACTTTTATGGCGGTACTGATCCTGTTTGGTCACTGGATCGATTTCATGCAAATGGTAATGGGCAGTGTATCAAAAGATCACCTCACCCTAAGCTGGTTGGATTTCGGGATCCTTGCCTTATATGTCGGGATGATCATCCTGTTTGTCGGCAGGGCACTTACAAAAGCGCCTTTGGTAGCGAAAAGTCATCCTTACCTGAAAGAGAGTATTATACATCATACATAGAGAACGGACGGGATTGTAATTAGTAAGAAAATTTAAGAAGTAATGTCACTTTATTTTACCATAGCAGCAGTCATTCTACTTTTTGTAATCATTTTCCAGATTGCAAAAGCAAGTGAGTATGTTGATATACTGAAGGGAGAAGAGCGGTCGCGCAAGCACAACAATAAGATCAATGGTTTTTTAATGATCGTTTTTCTTGTACTTGGGCTTATTGGCGTGTACTATTGCCATGAGATATTAAAAGGCAGGTTGCTGGGAGAAAGTGCATCAGTGGAAGGAGAGAAAGTTGACTCCATGATGAATCTAACCATATTGGTGACCGGCATTGTGTTCTTCATTACACAAATTTTGTTGTTCTGGTTTTCATACCAGTACCAGGAGAAGGAAAACCGCAAAGCCTTTTTCTTTCCACACAACAATCGCCTGGAAGTAATCTGGACGGTGATACCCACAATCGTACTTACTGTTCTCGTAATTATTGGTTTGCGTAACTGGTTTCTGTTTACCGGCGACGCCCCGCAAAACTCGATGGTTGTTGAGGTTACCGGTAAGCAATTTGGTTGGATATATCGCTATCCGGGAAAAGACAATGAGTTTGGAAAAAAATATTTCCGGAACATCGACGATGCCACTAACTGGGTAGGACTTGTTTGGGCTGATAATGCTGCGATGAACCAAAAAGCTGATCCTGCTGCTAAAGACGATATCGTACTCCAGCAAACCATGTACATCGTAAAGAACAGGCCTGTTAAGCTGGTTATTGGCTCACGTGATGTAATTCATGATGTAGGTCTGCCGCACTTCAGGCTTAAGATGGACGCTGTTCCTGGTATTCCAACCTCGCTGTGGTTTACGCCAAAGTTTACTACGGCCGAAATGCAGAAGAGTACCGACAATCCGAATTTTGAATACGAGATCGCTTGCGACCAGATATGTGGGAACAACCACTTCGCTATGAAAGGCATTATTCGCGTGGTAACACAGGAAGAGTTTGATGTGTGGATGGCTCAGCAAAAGCCCTTGTACTTAAGTGCTTTTCCGGATAATAATCCTGCTACTGCGCCTGGTGCACCGGCAACAAATCCCGACGGAAATCCACCTGCGGACAGTTCAAAGAATACCACAGCACAGGTTACAATGGTATCCAACCAAAGAAAAAACTAAACACAATTCAAACAATTGTTTTTGCCCGGCGGTTTAAACAAATAAATAAATCGGTATGAGTAACGAAGGAGTTATAGGCACACAAACGGGGGTAGAACACGTTCATGCTGCTCACCACGATCACGATGGTGATCACCATCATCACCACGAAACATTTATATCTAAGTACATTTTTAGCCAGGATCATAAAATGATCGCCAAACAATTCCTGATCACGGGAATGGTGTGGGCTATCATTGGTGGTCTCATGTCCGTTCTATTCCGTATGCAGCTGGGCTATCCGGGTGAGTCATTCCCGATACTGGAAACAATGCTGGGTAAATGGGCCAAAGGTGGCACAATCACCCCTGAGGCATACTATGCTTTGGTAACTACCCACGGAACGGTGTTGGTGTTTTTCGTTTTAACGGCAGGTCTGAGCGGAACCTTCGCAAATTATTTGATCCCACTTCAGATTGGAGCAAGGGACATGGCGTCACCGTTTATGAATATGCTCAGCTATTGGTTCTTTTTTGCTGCAGGCGTGGTGATGCTTTCTTCCATTTTTGTTGAAACCGGTCCGTTCAGTGGTGGTTGGACCGCGTATCCGCCACTGAGTGCGCTTGGTTCTGCTTCTCCGGGATCAAAAACGGGAATGGACCTATGGCTTATCAGTATGGCGCTGTTTGTGGTTAGTAGTTTATTAGGCGGCCTGAATTATATCGCAACGATACTTAACATGCGCACAAAAGGTATGAGCATGACCAGACTTCCGTTGACCATCTGGGCGCTGTTCTTTACTGCCATCCTTGGTGTATTATCCTTTCCGGTGTTGTTGTCAGGTTTTATCCTGCTGATCTTCGACCGGAATTTCGGTACCAGCTTTTACCTGAGCGATATCTTCATAAATGGAGTTGGTGCATTGCCGAATGAGGGGGGAAGTGCAATTCTCTACCAGCACCTATTCTGGTTCCTGGGTCACCCCGAGGTTTATATCATTATCCTGCCGGCGATGGGGATCGTTTCGGAGGTAATGAGTACAAATGCGCGTAAGCCAATCTTTGGTTACATGGCGATGCTTGGCTCTTTGTTTGCTATCGCTGTTCTTGCCTTTGTGGTTTGGGCGCACCATATGTTTGTGTCGGGATTGAATCCATTCCTTGGCTCGTTCTTCGTATTGCTTACATTGTTGATTGCGGTTCCGAGTGCGATCAAAGTGTTCAACTGGTTAACTACCCTATGGCGCGGAAATCTCCGGTTTACCGCAGGTATGCTCTATTCAATCGGTTTTGTAAGTATGTTTATTTCCGGAGGTCTGACCGGTATCTTCCTGGGTAACTCCGCGCTCGACATTCACCTTCACGATACTTATTTCATCATTGCCCACTTCCATATTGTAATGGGTGTTGCAGGTATTTTCGGGATGTATGCAGGTATCTACCATTGGTTTCCTAAGATGTTCGGTCGTTATATGAATAATACCTTGTCTTATATTCACTTTTGGGTAACGTTGGCTGGTGCTTACCTGATTTTCTGGCCTATGCACTACGAAGGTTTGGCTGGTATGCCGAGAAGGTATTATGATTACTCGAACTGGGAGAGCTTCAAACAGTTCGTTGGGCTGAACCAGTTTATTACGATTGTAGCGATAATAGTCTTCGCTACACAACTTCTGTTCCTTTTTAATTTCTTCTATTCAATGTACAAAGGCAGGAAAGTAACGTCGCAAAATCCATGGGGTTCAAACACCCTCGAATGGACCACCCCGATTAATCCGGGTCATGGAAACTGGGTTGGCGAAATTCCTGAAGTGCACCGTTGGGCCTACGATTACGGTAAGGACGGGCACGATTACATATCCCAAACAACACCAGTCGGGGCTGACGAGAGTAGACACTAAATTTGTCTGTTTTGCTTTCGGGTAAAGGCAGCCATCATACTCAATGCCCTGAATATTCGGGGCATTGTTTTTAAAAAAAAGGTTTTGGTTCTGTTATGATGAGTAGATCAGAGCATATCTCAACGAGTTACAGGGTTGCTGCCAAGGTGAAGGATTACTTTCAGCTTATCAAATTTACGCTAAGCTTCACCGTGGTATTTTCCTGTGTAATTTGTTACCTGCTTGCTCCGAATGTTGAGTACAACCTGAAAATGGTGATCCTGTTGTTTGTTGCAGGCATGCTGGTAACAGGCAGCGCCAACGCGATCAACCAGGCGGTAGAGAAGGACACTGACGCTATGATGAAGCGTACAGCCAAAAGGCCTGTGGCCGATGGCAGGATGAGTCAACAGGAGGCATATGCCTTTGCATTGATAGCTGGCTTGGTGGGCGTGCTGATGATGTGGAAGTTTTTCAATCTTTCCTCGGCTATTTTATCGGCGTTCAGCCTGTTTTTGTATGCGTACATTTACACCCCTTTAAAAAAGATCAACTCAATAGCCGTTTTGGTCGGAGCCTTCCCAGGTGCACTACCCTGCCTGATCGGCTGGGTAGCAGGAACAGATGAATTTACCGCCGGTGGATGGATATTGTTTGCCATGCAGTTTTTATGGCAGTTTCCCCACTTTTGGGCAATCGCGTGGGTAGCACATGGCGATTACAGCAAAGCTGGTTTTAAGTTGTTGCCTGCTGACAATGGCCCTACAAAGTTCACCGCGCTCCAGGCGGTTATTTATTCCCTTATCATGTTGCCAGTGGGATTATTGCCCTACTACGCCAACATGTCGGGAGTTGTAAGTTTATGGATAATTGTTGCTTGTAATTTGTTTATGGTAATTCAGTGCATCAGGCTTTTGATTGCTATGGACGTAAAATCGGCCAGGCGGGTGATGTTCAGCAGTTATATATACCTGCCGATTGTACTCCTGGCTTTGTTGGCAGATAAGGCGTCTTAAAGCGAAGCCCGGTATGAAAGTTTGTTGCACAATAAAATATTTTTAAGATGATGGCATCATATACTGATCAAAGAAAAAGAATTCATCCCCACAAATTCACGATGTGGGTTGCACTGGGGAGTATTGTAATGATGTTTGCTGGCTTAACCAGCGCCTATGTAGTGAAAAGAAATCAGAGCAACTGGCTCGAGTTTGACTTACCGGCAGTTTTCTGGTATTCTACTGTTGCAATTCTTGCCAGTAGCCTTAGCATATATCTTGCGAGCCAGGCATTTAAGGCCAGGGAGATGCGACGCTATCGTTTGCTGATGTCGGTAACAGTTGTGCTTGGACTGGTTTTTACGGTGTTGCAATTGGTGGGCTTTTCCCATATCAGCGACAACGGTATCAAGTTGATTGGAACTAATAGCAACCCGGCCGCTTCTTTTCTCGCGGTATTAACAGGTGTACACATTGTCCACGTGCTTGGCGGGGTAGTTGCTCTCGTAATCATGTATGTTAGGGCTTATACGGCGAAACAGAAGACCTATAGCAGCGTTTCGCTGGAAATAGTGAGTACGTACTGGCATTTTGTAGATGCACTCTGGATTTACCTGTTTATCTTTTTCCACGTGGTTCAGGTATAAACCACCTGAAGATTACGGAACTATTTTTTCTGGGACCTATTTAAATTGAACGTGATCAAATAAATTTGCAGACCAAACTTAAACAGCACAAATGGCAACAACAGCAATCACAACGGATACCAAATGGTGGAGTGGGGGAAAAAGCCCATTCAATGTAGAATACGGAAAATTAATGATGTGGTATTTCTTAATGAGTGATGCCTTCACGTTTGGCGCTTTTCTGATTGCGTACGGAACAATACGCTTCAGCAGTACAGGATGGCCTGATCCAAACGAAGTGTTTCAGTCTTTCCCTGGATTAGGTAGCGGGCTACCGTTGATGTTTGTGAGCTTGATGACCTTTATCCTGATCATTAGTTCAGTGACCATGGTACTCGCGGTTCGTGCAGGGCATGAGCGGAACAAGGCTGCGGTGGTAAAATATCTTTTCTGGACAATCATCGGAGGTATCGCGTTCCTAAGCTGCCAGGCCTGGGAATGGCATCATCTTCATGAGGAAGGAGCATGGTGGGGACGCAATCCATTCCCTAACCAGGATGGAACGGGTGCCTCAACAAACTTTACCAACTTCTTTTTCACGATAACAGGATTTCATGGTTTCCACGTTTTTTCGGGTGTTGTTATCAATATCGTGATGTTGATTATGGCAATGACAGACACTTTTGAAAGAAGAGGCCATTATCTGATGATTGAAAAAGCAGGACTATACTGGCACTTTGTTGACCTTGTTTGGGTGTTTGTATTTACTTGCTTTTACCTTATTTAACCGAAACTAATTTTTTGCAACTTTTCAACTAAAGTATATGGAACATCAACTGGCACACAATGATCACGACTCGGCGAACAAAAACGAGGTGCGGAATGTAACTATTATCTTGTCGGTACTTACCCTTGTAGAACTTGGTTTGGGTTTCCTGATGTATAAATCATTTCCTGATCCTGGTTTTATACGGAACGTGATCAAGGGGATCATCATCATCCTCATGTTGGCTAAGGCCTTCTATATTGTTTCGTACTTTATGCACCTTGGCCACGAAATACGGAATATGATCATGACCATCGTAGTGCCGCTGGGTCTTTTCTTTTGGTTTATTATCGCCTTCCTGTATGATGGGCATACGTATAAAGTGAGCAGGATGACCTACGACAAGTACAAAGCTGAGCGTTCAAATGTTAAGCAGCCGGAGATAGAGAAAAACGAAGAAAATCGATCAGAAACTGGGCAATAGTACTTTCCATATAGAATTATAAACAAGTTAAAACCATCGCAGGTGCGATGGTTTTTTTTAAATCAAGAGGAGTTCCGAAATGTCGAAGAATGCTGTGTTGGCTCTCATGGTTGCCTTACTCGTTCCTGTTATCTGTTACTGGTTGGTAAAATGGAGAAGCGAAGCAGATATCGTAATGCCCCGGCGCTATTATATGGACTCAGTGATTGAGAAGTCAACCGACGGAAAAAGCAGCAGTGATACGGTTTGGCATAAAACTGCAAATATCACCCTGGTGAACCAGTTGGGTGATACCGTGAGCCTCTACGACATCCAGGGTAAAGTAATTGTTGCCGACTTCATCTTCACGAGGTGCCCGAACATTTGCCCTGCTTTAACCCGGAACATGGCGCGGCTACAACAATCCTTTTCTCATTACAACGAAGGCCGTAAAGTTATTGACTCGTCTATAGTGCGCTTTGTTTCGTTTACGATTGACCCTGAAAGAGATTCGGTGAAAGCATTGAAAGACTATGCAGACAAGTTTGGTGTTGATCACGATAACTGGTGGATGTTGACGGGACCAAAAAAGACGATCTATGATTTTGCCCTTAATGAATTGAAAATGGCGGTTGTTGATGGGGAGGGTGTCGATACCTCGTTTATCCATACCCAAAAGTTCGTACTGCTCGACCGTGAATATGTAGTGCGGGGGTATTATGATGGTTTGGATACCACATCGCTCTCACGTCTCGCATCCGATGTTGGGTTGCTGATGTTAGAAAAGGATAGGAAGAAGAAAAGAAATTTGTTTAGAAAGTAAATAAAGTTATGCCGGAAAGTTTTCCATTGCCATCGATGGTTCGAAACGATAAAAAGGCCTACTGGCTGATCGGGATATTCTCGGTCGTTGTATTTTTAGTTGTGGTTCTGTTGGGAAGGTTTAAACTTGACTTGGACCTCGGTTTTGATGTACACATCTTTGCTGCAGTAAACGCGGTGATCAACACCCTCGTTGCGGTATTGCTGATCTGGGCACTGGTCTCCGTTAAGCAGCGAAAATACCACCTTCATAGGAATTTGATGTTCGCTGCATTACTGCTTTCGGTGTTATTCCTTGTTTTCTATATTAGCCATCACCTGCTTGCCCCTGAAACAAAGTTTGGGGGCACCGGTAGCATCCGGTTGATTTATTTTCTTATTCTTATCACCCATATCTTTTTGGCAGCCATCATACTGCCCTTTATTTTGCTCACTGCATACAGGGCGCTCACGGGAGAATATGGTGCTCATACGAGGATTGCCCGGTATACCCTTCCATTATGGCTTTACGTGGCTATTTCCGGCCCTATCGTTTACCTGATGATCAAACCATACTATTAGGCGTGTTTCCGGTCTGATCGCGTTAATCTCGCCATTTTGTGCTGTTCACTAACGCCTGTCGACCGTGCTCTGATCACGAGAGTTCGGCTGCCGGATCCCAAAACAGGGAGTCAAACGCCAGGATGGTATCCTCTTTTACAATAATGCCTTCTTTTTCGAGCAACTGCTGCATCAGTTCCGGAGGGGTGAAATGTGCCTTTCCGCTTAACATCCCGTTCCGGTTTACAACCCGGTGAGCTGGTACCTTCGGACTTATATTGAAGCTTGCGTTCATGGCCCAACCAACCATTCGCGCAGAAGAGCCTGTACCTAGATAGCGCGCAATTGCGCCATACGACGTTACCCTGCCGCTGGGTATTTGTCGAACCACGTCCCACACATTCTGAAAAAAGGAGTATTGCTTTGACTCGTCGTTCACTGGTATACGGTCTTTAACTGTTGTTGTTTGCTCGGGCGAACGGGGTACTTTTTTCATTATGGGCAATGTGATTAATGACAGTGGTTTCGGTCGCTGCACCAGGCTTTCAAGTACACTGAGTCACCTGCCCGTAAGTTTGGCAAGGGCTACAACGACACCCGGCCATGTTTAGAAGCCGGTTACCAGGTAATATTTGTTTGATTCGGGATTATGCTTCGGCTTATATCGTCATATACATGATCAATCTGACCGTGGTTTGCCGGGTTCGGCCTCGCTGCCGTTGTAGTTCGCCTTCAAAGTCGTTCTACGCGGCTCCTGTACGTTCACATAGTCGAAGGGACAGTGTTTACAGCCGTTGCCACAGCAAAAACCGCGGCCCAGGTGATAAGCACGGGTGAATACCATCCGGCCGTCACTGTTAAAATAGTAGTCGGTTTTTTTAAGCAGACTCATTTTCGATAACCAGTTGTTTTAACACTTCATCCTTTTCAGTCGGCAAAGGTCCATCTATGCTAAATCGTATGTAAAATATACGATTGCTCTTTGCGATATCCAACCCTTCGTAATGTGTCTTGATCCTGAGGTCGCTACTTACCTCGTCGGAAGCATATACGTCGTCATACTTGCCGATTACTTTTAGATTATAAAGTTCGGCTACAAGCAGGGTGAAGTAGTATAAATCCGGGCTGTCCGTTTTTAGGTTTATTGTGCCGTTTTTGGCGAGAATGGCCTGGTATAGCCTGAGAAAACGTGGATGGGTCAGTCGTTTCTTAGCACGTGATACCCGTAACTGCGGATCTGGAAAGGTGATCCATATCTCACTGACTTCACCGGGATTAAAGTATTCATTAATTCTTTCTACCTGGCTCCTGAGAAAGCCAACATTATTTAAGCCCTCGTCGATAGCCGTCTTTGCCCCTTTCCACATACGGTTGCCTTTGATGTCGACTCCAATAAAATTTCGGTTTCGATACATCCTGCCCAACCCTACGGCATACTCGCCTTTTCCACAAGCCAGTTCCAGGGTCAAAGGGTTCTCGTTATTGAAAAAAGTGCTCCATCTGCCCTTCATGTTTTCGGGATACTCCAACACATTCGGAAACGCTTTTAATTCGGCAAACCGTTGTAACTTTTTCTGAGCCATAAGCTGCAAAAATAGGCTAATATGTAAACGGGCGATCAGCAATAGACCGCTGGCTATTGCCCGGGGAACAAACAAGGGAGATAGCCTTTGCCTGGCGTGAGCAGGTTATGTAATATATTTATGCGCAAATAACCTGTAGATTATGGCGTACCAACCTTCGGGCGAACGATATCAGGCCATGCAGTACCGCCGTTGTGGAAACAGTGGTGTAATCCTTCCGGCAATCTCCCTCGGACTTTGGCAAAACTTCGGCGAGGTAGACACTCCAGCAAATTGCCGCAATATTGTAACAACTGCATTCGATAATGGCATTAGCCATTTTGATCTCGCGAACAATTATGGTCCGCCGCCAGGTGCAGCTGAGGTGACTTTTGGAAAGATCCTTAAAGATGATCTTTCGCCCTTCCGCAATGAAATCATCATTTCAACGAAAGCAGGTTATAAAATGTGGGAAGGGCCATATGGCGATTGGGGTTCAAAAAAATACCTGTTTGCCAGCCTCGACCAGAGTTTAAAAAGAATGGGTCTTGAGTACGTTGATATTTTTTACCATCATCGCCCCGACCCAAATACGCCGCTTGAAGAGACCATGGGCGCGCTTGACCTCGCGGTAAGGCAAGGCAAGGCGTTATATGCCGGCATTTCGAACTATAATGCTGAAGAAGCAAAACGGGCAATACGGATGCTGAAGCAGATGGGAACGCCGTGCCTGATTCACCAGCCAAAATACTCTATGTTCGTACGCGATGTAGAGCAGGGATTACTTGATGTTCTTGAAGAAAGTGGAGTTGGATGTATCGCCTTTTCAACCCTGGCGCAGGGCCTCCTTACCAATAAGTACCTTGATGGAATACCTCCCGATTCAAGGGCGGGACGTTCACTACCAAATGGTGCGATAACCACTAAAGGTATTGACGAACAAACGCTGCAAAAAGTTCGTGCACTAAACGGTGTTGCTGCGGGCCGCAACCAAAGCCTTGCGCAAATGGCGATTGCCTGGATTCTGAAGGATCAACGCATCACCTCTCTGATTTTAGGTGCCAGCCGGCCGGCGCAGGTAACTGATGCAATCAGTTGTTTAAATAACATCAACTTTAGTGCAGACGAATTAGACCAGATCGATAAAATCCTTGCCTAACACTGATTCAATTCTTCACCAATGTTTGTATGTACCGCTGCGTATCGCCCGACAACTGAAGTATATACATCCCGGCGGGGATCGTTGATACTCCAACACTGGTATATAGTGTACCACCTGAATGCCGGATCGCCGTTGTTTGCAGAACTTTGCCCTTCATCGTCAGCAATCGTACATCGTATGTTGCAGCATCAAGGTCGGCCACCTTCAGGTTAAGCGCTGTACCAGCTACCGGGTTCGGATAAACGGATAAGCCGAGGTGGGTAATTGCGAAGTTGACGTGTACAGTTTTAGTGTATAATGCCTGTCCCGTTCCTATCGCTTTTACCCGGTAATAATTTGTTCCTGCTGCGGGCAGTTTATCAAGCCAGTTGTAAACGTTTGTATGCCGCGCATCAATTTTTCCGGCTTTCCTGAAGTTTATACCGTCAATGGAATGTTCTACTTCGTAAGTCGCAAAACGGCTATCCGATGCATCCACCGTCCAGGTCAGTTGAACGTTATCGTCCTTTCGTGAGGCTACAAAGCTCGTAAATCCGGTGGGCAGCGTGCTGTTCTCACCCAATAAGTTGAACAGGTCAAGTCCGAACTGTATTTGCCCGGTTGCGTTATAATGCACCCAATCCTGCAAGGGATAATTATCGGTATTTACGAGGTCAGTTTTGTTCGACGGATCGGCGCAATAGGTTTCCTGCGCAACTCGAACCAGGTCGCGAAACGGGTATGCGGTCGGCGCATATATTTTACCAACAACTTTCTTGTAGTTATTACGAGGAAAATTGTAGGTTTCTGCCAGGTCCCGCCAAAGGTCGTCAAAGGACTGAAAAAAATATTTAAGGTTTACGAGATACCTGCTCGCATCAACATAAGTGAGGGCATCGTCTTCTCCCTGCATCCAGATCAAACCTTTTAGATGCAGCCTGTAACCGCTTGCAGCCGCCTGCGAAGCCGCAAGTTTCAACCACTGTGTAAGTTGCTGCCAGCGTATGCCTGCTTCCCACAGGTATTGGCCGGCTTGTGGCGGTCGCCAGTCACCGGCAAGTGTTGTGCCTCCCTGCCCCTGCTTATAAACCAAACGTAGCTGGTTACT
>JASLBT010000369.1 GCA_030146445.1 Segetibacter sp.
AAATTATTGTTAATGGAAGTGCGGGACAAAAAGATTTTAATAGCTGACGACGAGCCTGATATTGTTGAGATTATCAGCTATAACCTGAAGAAGGAAGGTTACCAGGTTTACACGGCAAAAGACGGAAATGATGCACTTGAAAAAGCAAAGATCGTGCAACCCGACCTGATGATCCTGGACATCATGATGCCCGGCAAAAACGGGATTGAAGTGTGCAGGATCATGCGATCACAACCTGCCTTTGAAAACACGCTCATCATATTTCTAACTGCACTTAGCGACGAAAGATCGCAAATCACGGGGTTAGAGTCAGGCGGAGACGATTATGTAAGCAAACCGGTAAGTCCGAAAGTGCTCATAAGCCGGGTAAACGCCATTCTAAGGCGCATAAACAAAGGCGACGAGCCGGTGATCAGGTTAGGCAATATGACGATTGACTCCGGAAGATTCCTGGTCTTGATCGATGACAAAGAAATCGTGCTTGCTAAAAAGGAATTTGAACTATTGTTTCTGCTCGCTTCCCGCCCGGGGAGAGTTTTTGTTCGTAACGAAATCCTCAGCCAGGTTTGGGGCAACGAAGTTATCGTTGGAGATCGTACGATAGACGTGCACATCCGCAAAATCCGGCAGAAACTCGACAGCGAATGCATTACCACCGTTAAGGGCGTAGGATACAAGTTTGAAAACTGATCCCGCCACCTGCTCCGCAATGTAATTCCGGTCCGAATTGTTATTTTTATGCTACCAGCAGTTGAGCACCTGGCGACATCGTTGCCACGTCCGCCCGGCTGGCCATTCGGACGGGCTCGGTTCACAGGTTGTATTTCATAGCAGCGCGATACTTCCGATACAGGCAAAAACTGCCGGACTTTAATTAATAGTCTTGCTCATAATTAAGGCAAAAGGCGACTCTTACATGCTGAACACAAAAAACTTATCGCCGCAACAGTTATCAATTTACACCGCGTTTGTACTCACCGTTCCGATTGCGATTGGCGTGTACTTTCTGCGGCCGGAGTGGAAGATCGCCATTACAGTATTCGTGATTGTTTTTGCAGGTAGCTTCTGGCTTATCCAGTTCACCCTAAACCGGTTTATCTACCGCAAGATCAAGCTGATTTATAAATTCATATACCAAACCAAAGCAAGCTTACGGGAAGAAACTTATTACAAATATGTCTTACCCCAGAAAAGTATCGACGAGGTCCGGGAAGACGTGGAGAAGTGGGCCGAACAGCGCAAGAAGGAGATCGACGTTTTAAAAAGCAACGAGGCGTACCGTAAAGAGTTTTTGCAAAACCTTTCACACGAATTCAAGACACCTATTTTCGCCATTCAGGGTTATGTGGATACGCTGTTGGAAGGAGCAATGAACAGCCCCGAAGTAAACAAAAGATTTCTCGAAAATGCGTCGCGGAATGTGGACCGCATGGTGAACCTCGTGAGCCAGTTGGATGAGATATCAAAGATTGAAAGCGGGGAACATCCGTTGAAAAAATCGGTATTTGTGATACAGGAACTCATTAAGGAAGTTTGCGAGTCTCTTTCGATTAAAACCAGCAAGCGAAATATTAAGTGTACCATCAAAAAAGGGTGCGACGTTCCCATTAGTGTATATGGCGACAAGGAGATGATTCGGCAGGTGCTCATCAACCTGGTTTCTAATGCTACAAAATATGGCAAAGACAACGGGAACATCGTTGCCAGCATCTACCGTACCGATGGAAAGCATGTTCTAATTGAAATCAGCGACGACGGCATGGGTATAGCTGCAGAACACCTTCCAAGGATATTTGAGCGTTTTTATCGCACCGACTCCGGTCGCAGCCGCAATATTGGCGGTACCGGTCTTGGCCTGGCCATTTGTAAGCACATTGTTGAAGCGCATGGCCAGAACATTCACGTAAGAAGCAAGGTAGATGTTGGCACTACAATAGGTTTCACCCTTGAAGAACGAAGAGAGTCACCGCGTTAACTGCCGGGCTCGGATCGGGTTTCCCGATTATTGTTGCGGGCTTCAACGTCTACACCACGAGGACATAGCCAGGAAGTTTGCTGCTTACCGTACGTGTGAACGACTTTGAGTAGATGTTCTGCCGCTTATTGGATCAATAGTACAAGCGAGCGTGGCAAGAAAAGTCGCGCAAAGCTCAATAGTTCGTCCCCAAAAAAAGAAATAAAATCAAACGGAGTTTAATATCTGCTATGCATACCGTCCTGCATTTGACAGTTCCTCAAAGGTCGTTTCCTTTATAAGTTTGCTGTACCACTTGCCGGATTGTTTCACGATCCGGATCTGGGTTTCGAAGTCAACATGTACGAGCCCAAAGCGCGGACGATAGCCTTCCGCCCACTCGAAATTATCCGTAAAACTCCAAACGAAGTAGCCGGTGACGTTAATACCTTCTTTTTTAGCACGCGCAACCTGGTTGATATGATCCTCCAGGTATTGCCTGCGTTTGGCATCGGCCACTTCCCCACCCAACACCACATCTTCGTAAGCTGCACCATTTTCCGTAACCACCAACTCCTTTGGTTTATAGCTATTAAAACGATGCAGTACATGGTAGATACATTCGGGATAAACCTCCCAGTTCATCAGGGTTGTTTCTACCCCCCGCTTATTTGGTTTCACGACCGTTGCCCAGATCAGCGGCTTGTAGAGTGAAGCAGCAACAATCTCACGCGTATAATTTTGAACACCAATAAAGTCCATATCAAAGGCAAGCCGCTGTTCGTCGCCGTTCCTGACAAACTGTTCCAGCCTTTGCAGCATAGGAAGATCCTTTACCGGGTAGCCCATGCCGACGAGTGGCTCAACAAAGAGCTTGTTGACCAAAGCATCAACACGTTTAGCGGCAAGCTCATCCTGTCTCGACATACTATAGGGCTGAATGTACGATGCATTGAATGTTGTACCGATCCGGAGATCGGAGCGCATTGAACGAAGGATGCGGCCACCTTCGGCCTGGCATAACGCTGCATGGTGTGTTGCCGCAAGAAAACTATTCAGGCCTTTTCTGCCGGGTGCATGAATACCCAGGAAATAGCCGGCACCTGTAAATACAACTGGCTCGTTAAGTACCATCCAATTTTTAACCCGGCCACCAAAAGCGGTTACGCAAGCGTGTACGTAATCCGAAAACCAACTCACAACGTCCCGGTTCGCCCAGCCTCCTTTTTTTTCAAGCGCATAAGGCAGGTCCCAATGATACAGCGTTATCCAGGGTTCTATGCCAAGCTGGAGACAGAAATCGATCACCTTGTTGTAAAAATCTATTCCCTTATAATTAACCTTGCCGGTACCTTCCGGCAGAATACGTGACCACGATATTGAAAATCGAAAATTCGGGATATTCATGATGCTCATCAGTGCGATATCCTGTGCATAGTGATGATAAAAATCGCAACTGGTGTTCGCATGTTGATCCTTATACGTCTTCCCTTTTGTATTTGCAAAAACATCCCATATTGACGGGCCTTTGCCATCAAGCGTATGTGCACCTTCCACCTGGTATGCTGCCGTTGAAACCCCCCACTTGAAATCCGGCCCAAAGTCTTCTTTTCTAAAACTCATCGTCTCTGATTATAAACTTGCAACTAGCTTTTTGAGTGATAGCGCACGAAACTTCTTCAGCGAGTAAACCTTCTTTCCCGCTTGCAAAACATCATTCGCACGGTCTGCATGTTTTGTGGTGATCATATCAAGAATGGCGGCAGTACTGTCTGGATAGCTTACTTCTATCACATTTTCTGTTGCGAGCCACGTATTGATTTTATCGACCCATTTTTTTTGAAGACTTTTAATTACGGGTACACCCAATTCACTTAACGCAGCGGCATTACATTGCTGTTCAAACTGCCCTTTCATTGGAATTACCATTAATTTTTTCTTCAAAAACATCGCTTCTGCGGGGGTCTCAAAACCGGCACCGCAGAGTACGCCGGTTGAGTTAACCATACTGTTGATAAAAGCCTCATTGCTGATAGGCCTGATGGATATATTCTTTTCCTTGAAAGGCTTTTTATTGTGTTTAGAAAACACCTGCCAGTGTACCTTTTTGCAGGCACTTAAAACTTTAATAATTCGTTTGTCGTCGTAAGCCGGCAGGTAAACAGTGTAATAACCCTGGTCAACCGGCACCCGTTCCCGAATTTCCTTTCTGATAACCGGTGTAAAAATGTTTTTATCGTATGCTTTAAAGTGAAAGCCATACTGTTCATCAACCGGTGCGTAATTCTTTAGAATTGCTTTACCCACGAAGTCGTAGTTCTTTGGTCGCGGAGACTTTTTATTGAGGACGGCGGCCTGGTGACTAAGTGAAATGCAAACTTTATTTTTTTGGTAACAGGCCCAGGCAGATACGGGTTCAAAGTCGTTTATTACGAGGTCGTATTCCTGAACAGGTAGTGAGTTTATTTCGGTAAAAAGCACTTTAAGGTGGCTTCTTTTATATGTTTCAAAAAGGTCGATCCCGCCTTTTTTACCAAATACAAAACTGAGTCCGTTGAACCGGTATTTAATTTCAAATGGAAGGGCAACATCGGCCTGTGTGCCACTAACGAGTATATCAACATCGTGTTTTAATTGCAGCAGTGGAACGATGTCGCGGGCTCTGCTCAGGTGACCGTTGCCGGTGCCCTGGATTGCATAAAGGATTTTCATGATCGCATCAGGTTGAATTCGCTAAGTAGGTTATTGAACAACTGATCGTTGTTTAACAGTTCCTCCACTTCAATTTCGGCCTGCATGTTCAAGCGCTCCTCGTTGTTAAAACGATAAATGCTCCACTCGCCGCCGACATATTCCAGCGACGAAAGATTTTCGATCCAGTCCCCGGAATTTAAATAAGTAATGCTACCGTGCTGGTTGCTCATTACGCGATGGGCGGGTTGATGAATATGACCACAGACTACATAATCATATTGATTGCTGATGCCAATGTCTGCGCTGGTTTGTTCGAAGTTGTTGATGAAGCTGACAGCCGATTTTACACTGTCTTTTATCTTTTTCGAAAGCGATATTTTACCGCGTTTAAATAGACGTTCAGAAATAAAATTTGCGAACCTGTTAATCAGGATTAAAGTATCATAACCTACTGCACCCAGCTTTGCGAGCCATTTTGAATGCTGCATGGTGACGTCGAAAACGTCGCCGTGGAAGAACCATGCTTTTTTACCATCGGGAAAGTCGAGTACTACTTTATTAACGATACGAAAGCTGCCCATTTTCAAGCCGACAAACTTGCGGAGCATTTCATCGTGGTTCCCGGTGATATAATATGTTTTTACACCTTTCCCAATCCAGCTGAAGAGGTGTTTTACCACTTTCATATGGCTTTTCGGCCAGTAATTTTTGCTGAATTGCCAGATGTCGATGATGTCGCCATTCAGGATGACGATCTTTGGCTTGATACCCTTGAGATAATGGAGTAATTCCTTTGCATGACATCCATACGTACCCAGGTGAACATCTGATATAACCAGGACATCAACTTCACGTTTGCTGTTTTTCATAAGATAGGTGGATTTCTAAAAAATGTTGAAAAGGGGTACAATGTGGTGATCAACAATTTTGATAGCTGATCTTCGAAAAACAGTTTACACAAATGCAAAAAGCTGTTGCGGCGATGTTTGAGGAAAATCAGCTGATTTCCCCTGGCTGACACTTTTTCTGATGACCAGGCATTAATTAACCTTAGCATACACTTTCAGTTTATGCAAACTACCTGACCATTGTGAACGTACTATGAACGTGCCATTATGTAAATGTTACGGTATCGGCAACCGTAAAGCAACAAGTAGGACGGATAATAACAAAAACACCCCGTGAAAACGGGGTGACCATGAGATTTAAGTCCGATTGCCTTTAACGATTGCTTGCGGTCCAAATATCTGACCGTAGAGTAAACAAATTGTAAACTCAATGCTACGGAATTGTTATGCCGTGGTTAGCGTGTACGCAGAAAAACGAAAGGGACGTTGGAATAACATGTTTGTATAAATCACCACCCTGGCGTGAGCGGCTGTTTATAAACTTATGCCTATCACATTTTCCCTCGTTCCTCGATGGACCTGGTTGTATAGAACCTGCACCTTTGCACGATGCATCACCGGCCTGGCCAGTCGTGAAGGCTGGCACTTCCCGGACCTCCGATGGCTCTTTTCTATACTTCTTTGTGTGTTTACCCGGCAGAAACCTCGCCGGCATATTGACCTCATATACTTTAAACCCAAACGTGCCGGACGGGCTCGCAGGAGCATATTTTGTGGTTACCAGTTGCGATCCATCGCTGATGCGGGCACTGAATCCAGGAATGAAACGGGTTAAATGCGGCTGCTAAAGGAGGACGTCAAGTCGGAAAATAAACACGCTTCCCCCTCATGTGATCAAAACCGCTAACAAACCCTACACCAGTCACACCAGAGCTATATTATCTAATTATTAACTCGTTGAATTAAAAATCGATACTTTCCATCAGAATTCTATTTTTGCTCAAATATTTGTATGGGATTAAATACGATCGGCCGGTTGTTCATGCCGAAGAATAAGATTTTTTACGATTTGTTCGAAGACGTTGCAGTCACCGTTCACAAGATGGGTAGCGTTCTGAAACAACTGGTAAACGAACCTGATTACGACAGGCGGGCTTCGCTTACATCGCAGCTTGAAGATCTTGAACACGTGAATGACGATCACACCCATAAGATATTTACCGAACTGGGAAGAAACTTTATAACTCCCTTCGACAGAGAGGACATACACACCCTTGCCTCTGCGCTGGATGATATTGCTGACTATATATATGCATCGGCAAAAAAGCTGAACTTTTACCGCGTTAACCCAAATGACAGTGGTATTCAGAAAATGGCTGAACTAATTGAGTCAGCTTCGCTGCACATAGAAACAGCCATCAAACAGATGCGGGATATGAAAAACCTCCGGGTAATTACAGAAGCCCTGGTAAAGGTAAACAGCATTGAAAACCAGGCAGACGACATATTTGACCTAAGCATTGAGAAGCTTTTCAACCACGAGAATGACTTTAAGGAAGTTATCAAAAAAAGGGAGATTTACCAGGTAATGGAGATCGCAACTGATAAATGCGAGGATGCAGCTAATGTAATCGAGTCGATTATGATTAAATACGCTTAATCACTGATCCTCTAATCAATTGCTAAAAACACTTGCATGACTCCAATCCTGATTGTCATTATAATTCTGTCTTTCGTTTTCGATTACATCAATGGTTTTCACGACGCAGCAAATTCCATTGCCACCATCGTTTCCACCAAAGTCCTTACTCCCTTCCAGGC
>JASLBT010000392.1 GCA_030146445.1 Segetibacter sp.
AAAACAAGTTTGGTGTTAAGGTAGAACTATGCCACCGGGTACAGGAAGAAAAGAACTGGTGTAACACCCCTGTTCTTTCTGATGGCAAATAGTTGCGGTAACAAGGATACGAATACATGGAAAAGCGAACGGAGGGACAAAGCCTGGTGAATGGAGGGAGGTTGGGTAGTTCCGCCGTAAAGAAAGCAATGATTCTCGCCGCAGGGCTTGGCACCAGGTTAAAGCCCTGGACTGACCATCACCCTAAAGCATTGGCGGAGGTGAATGGTAAAAGCCTACTCCAGTTGAACGTTGAGTATCTTCAGAAGTTCAACATCAATGAAGTGTTGGTAAATGTGCATCATTTTGCAGGACAAATAGTAGATGCGATTGACAGGAACAAAGGTTGGGGAAGCCAGGTTTTTGTGAGTGATGAAACGGATAGCGTATTGGAAACCGGGGGCGGGTTGGTTAAAGCTGCATCGTTTTTTAAGGAAGGCAGTTCTTTTGTTCTCATGAACGTGGACATTCTCACCGACCTTAATCTCTCTGAGATGATCGATAGCCATATGGAATACCTTCCGTTGGCGACCCTCGCAACCCGAAACCGGAAAACGTCGCGTTATTTACTTTTTGATGAAAGCAACCGTCTGGTTGGTTGGCAAAATGTTGCAACCGGTGAGGTTAAGGGAAATGAGGCTGTGACCAAAGCGGCCGATCCAAAAGCCTTCAGCGGTATCCATATTATTGACCCCGGAATTTTTAACCTGATACAGCAGGAGGGTAAGTTTTCGATGGTGGATGTTTACCTTAACCTGATGCAGTCTAACATCATCCGCTCGTTTGATCACTCTGCCGGCAGGTTTATCGATGTGGGGAAGCCTGAAAGTATACTTCAAGCCCAGGCCATGTTTACTTAAACGCCATTAATGAAGCGATGGCAACATTGAGCCCGGTATAAGCGCTTGTTTGCACGAACATACATGTTGCAGAAAACCTGGCTGATGATAGTAGCGGTAACTGTTAAACTGAGCGTAGCAAGGATGTAAAACCGGAGTTCCATCTGCCTGTTCCAAAAAAATTCAGACCTTGATGTAGACCCTTTTTTTATCGAGCAGGTATGCGATCGACCAATAGAAAGCGACAATAACGAGTGCATACAACAGCGACCCAAGTCTTGGATCTGCCGAAATTGGCTTACAGATATTTTCGTAAAACCAGGGGAGCGGGGATGTATATGCAGGCTTGCCCGCAGGCCCGGTATGATATTTCCAGCGCATCAGGGCGAGCACGCGTGGCAGAAATCCGCTTAATACGAAAATAAATAAGGCGTTTTTGCCAAATACGTCGGCAAACCTGCTCCACTTACCTGCGGCATTTCTAAATTCCAGCAAGTAAATCAGGAGTGCAATTACCATGAGAGCAATACCGGTGGAATACAGGACATAGCTGCTCGTCCAGATTTTTTTATTGATGGGGAACACCATATCCCATGCGAATGCGAGAAACAGTAATAACGAACCGGCAATATAGAGGTGGCTAAGCATTTCGTGGCTTTTGCCTTTTTCTCTGATATACTTCCCGGCCACATAGCCGAATACCACCTGGATGATCGCCGGCAATGCGCTGGTGAGGCCTTCAGGGTCGAATGGAACACCTTCTCCCTTGTAAACGTGGGTAACCCCAAGTATGTTGAGGTCGATGGCGGTGCCGAAATAGCCGGGTAAGCTATAGGGGTCGCCGCTTCTGCCCAGCCACCAGCATAAGAGCCAGTACACTAAAAGTATTATTGCCGAGAGAAACAGGAGCGTTTTCCCCTTAAAGAAATAGACCATCAGCGAGCCAAAGAAATAACAGATGGCAATACGTTGCAATACACCGAGAATGCGTATTGACTCCCAGGACTTGGCTTCAAGTTGCTCACCGTTCCATTGAACAAAGGGGCTCCAATTTAAGAAAAGGCCTATCGCAAAAATCAGGAGAGCCCGCTTGGCCACCTTCTTAAAAAAGAGAGGAAACCCGGACTGATCGTATCTTGGCATAACAAATGCTAAGGAGTTGCCCACGGCAAATAGAAAGAAAGGAAAAACAAGATCGGTCGGAGTACAGCCATGCCAATTTGCATGTTTGAGCGGACTGTAAATGTGGCCCCAGGAACCTGGATTATTAACAAGGATCATTAGGGCAACCGTTGCACCTCGAAAAACGTCAAGAGAGTGGTAGCGCTGGTTCATGAAATAAATATAGCCCAACAGGCGTTTATTACAGCGTAGCGGGCGAAATGATACCATTCATTGGCCAGGATCAATTGAAATTAGCTCGAAATCTTCAAATGATTTAGCCGTATAAATATGAAAGTCCAGGCTTTTAAATGCCTAAAATTAAGCCCATTAAAAGATTTTTAAATGTTGTCCATTAAACAGGACCGCTGAAACGGCATGCGAAAAACCCTATATTTGCCGGGATTTTTAAAAACTATTCAAGTACGTATTAGTGTTATGGAGTGAATAACGGGAAATACCAGCCGGTTATTCATAGTTGTATGCAATAAAATTAACAAGTAAAGACGCGGGTAAACACCTGCTTTTTTTAAAACTAACTCCTTTAGCCCCTGTGACTGAGATGGGCGAAGCCTTTCAACACCTAAATTAATCTCCCATTGCAATTTAAAGTATCTCTTTCCTGGATAGGTCTTCTTTGTCTTTTTGTTTTTTCTTCGTGTGTTTCGACCAAGAAAGTTAAGCAAATTGTTTATTTGAATGATCTTTCCGACTCAATCAATCATGAAATAGCCGTTGACAAAGAGCCGCAGATACTACCTGGCGACCGCGTCTCAATTACAATTGGTGCCCTTAAGCCCGAGTCGGCAATTCCTTACAATCCTCCCGTAGCTGCAACTACCCTTACTACTGCAACAACTCCTCCTGGCTACCTGGTTAACAACGACGGTACAATTCAATTACCTCAGTTGGGAACTATGCGTGTCGCTGGTTTAACCCGGCAGCAACTTGTAGACACCCTTACAAACGTTATGAAAACCTACGTGGTTGACCCTGTTGTTACCGTTCAAATCACTAACTTTAAGATAACGGTATTGGGAGACGTTGCTTCTCCCGGCACTAAGTTGATCCCCGAAGGCAAACTGAACTTATTCGAAGCTATCGGACTATCAGGAGACCTTCAAATCACCGGCCGGAGAGATAATGTTTTGGTCATCAGGGAAAAGAATGGCAAACGGGAATTTGGCAGGGTAAACCTCACCTCTACAAGAATATTTAACTCTCCATACTACCATTTGCAACAAAATGACATTGTATACGTGGAGATGTCGAAAACAAAAATTGACGCAAGCGATCAAACCCTCGTTCGAAACGTGTCTATAGGCGCATCAATCCTCAGCGTGTTAACCACGCTTATTGTTCTTATCATTAATTTAAATTAACACCAATCTCCTTATGTCTTTGAGTAGTGCACCAGGTTCGCTCAAGGAGAATGTAAAATCCTCTCCTAAAGAGTTACTCTTTAAGTACCTTATATTTCTTCCCTTATTTATTCTCTCTGTAGCTTTAGCGGTTTCAATCGCCTTTATTTACCTGCGCTATACAATCCCAATGTATAGTTCCAGCGTTTTGCTGCTGATAAAAAATGATACAAAAGCATCGAGCGCCGATGCACTGGCCGACGACCTTGGTCTCACCTCCAGGAAGGCAAATCTCTCCAACGAAATGGAGATTTTGAGGTCTGCAACGCTAATGGGCAGGGTAATCGATTCTCTGGACCTGAACATTCAATATTTTTCGTCAGGGCAGGTAAAGCGCAGCGAGCTTTACGGGAACTGTCCGTTTGTCTACGTGAATTTGACTCCGGGTCAGCCAGAGGAGTACTTCGACTACACCGTTAAGTTTAACAATGACCGTGCTTTCCAGATCCCTGAAGTGTCCGATCAATGGTTTAAAAGCGGGCAGTTAATAAAGCATGGGAACAGCTACTTCCAGATCGACCTATTGAACCCAACTGCGGTAAATGTCAGCTATACCTATTATATCAAGAGCCGTAAAGTTTACGAAACGGCCCTGGAATATTCTTACGGACTGGTTATAAAACAACTTAGCAGGGAAGCAAGTATTCTTCGTTTGACCATGCAAACCGAGGTGGCGAAAAAAGGCCGCGACATTCTCGATAAGCTGGTTTACGAGTACAACAAGGCAACCATCGAGGACAAGAATAAAATTGTAGATAACACTTTGCAGTTTGTTGACGATCGCTTAGTGCTCCTGAACAGGGAACTCGGAAAAGTTGAACAGGGCTTACAAGACTTCAGGCAAAAAAATGAAGTGATTGATATTGGGATGCAGGGCACCACCAAGTATGGCGAGATCGTATCTACAGAAGGAAAATTGCACGAAGAAGAAGTAAAAGTAAGAATGCTGAACATTGTTAAAGATTATGTGCAGAATTCTTCCTCTAAAACCATCCCCGTACTTTCTTCATTAGGCATTGAGGATCCTACGTTGAACTCACTGGTACAACAGTATAACCAGCTTCAGTTAGAAAGAGAACAAAACGCGAAGCTGATACCTGAAGCGAACCCAATCATGCAAACGATGTCAGGCCAGGTGGAGCGGTTACGGCTGAGTATACTGGAAAACCTGAAAAGCCTCGAGGCATCATCTGGTGCCCTCAGGAATAAAACCCTTTCGCAGTACAACGCACTGAAAGGTAATGTTCGCAAAATACCGGCGGAGGAGAGAGAATTGCTCGAAATAACACGGCAACAGGGGATCAAACAGGAACTCTTCCTGTTTCTTCTTCAGAAAAGAGAGGAGTCGGCGATAACACGTGCTTCGGCGGTAGCAAGTTCTTATGCACTGGACCCCGCAATCAGTTCTTACATTCCCGTATCACCCAACAAAACGTCAACTTATCGCATTGCACTTATTATCGGACTTCTTTTACCGGTATTGCTGATCTACATTCTTGAACTATTGAAAGACAAGATCATCACCCGGCAAGATGTTTCGCGGCTTACGAATGTTCCAATCCTGGGTGAGATCGCGCATCATCCCGACAAAAACCGTCAGTGGGTTGTAGGAGTTCACGACAGAAGCGTTCTTTCGGAACAATTCAGGATCATCAGAACCAATCTTCAGTTTTTTATCGGCAACAAGCAAAATGCAGTGTTGCTTATTACGTCGTCGATCGCAGGTGAGGGTAAAACCTTTACATCGATGAATATTGGCGCTGTTTGGGCGGTTGCCAACAAAAAGACGGTTATACTCGAACTTGATCTCAGGAAGCCGAAAATTTCTGCGGCTTTACAGCTGGAAAACTATAAAGGTATCTCCAACTATATGCTCGGGCAGGTACGTGTAGAAGAACTTCCTGTGCCTGTTAAAGGGATAGACAACCTTTATATTATTCCTGCAGGACCAATTCCACCGAACCCTTCGGAGTTGCTTATGGACCGCAAAATAGATGACATGTTTGCGTACCTGAAAAATAACTTTGACCTGATTGTTGTAGACTCTGCGCCGATCGGTCTTGTAAGTGATACCAAAATCCTGAGCCGCTTTGCCGACGCAACCCTGTACATTGTAAGACAGCGCTATACGTTGAAAAAGCAGATGAACTTTATCGAAGATCTATATAAAGGAGAGGTTCTTCCTTCGATGGGACTGTTGGTGAACGACGTTAAAATGACGGGCTTGTCCTCATATTACGGCTATGGTTACGGTTATGGATACGGCTACAGTGCAACTTACAACTATAGCGCGGAGCCGGAAGTGAAGTTGCCGTGGTGGAAAAGACTATTCAATATTTACAGATAATCCCTTACTTATAAGCAGTGTGTAGAATTGCCGGTATATTCAAACTTGGGTCATCGACTGTCCGCGAAGACGTATTGCGCCTCCGGGATAGTATGCATCGAGGTGGTCCCGACGATGAGGGGATTTATGTTGATGATAGCTTACCGCTTGCGCTGGGACACAGAAGACTTTCCCTTATCGACCTGAGTCCGGCGGGGCACCAGCCCATGAGTGATAGAAACGGTGAGCTTCAACTTATTTTCAACGGCGAGATATATAATTACTTAGAACTTAAAGCTACCCTTGCAGGATTTGGTCATGTTTTCACCACTAAGTCCGACACTGAGGTCATTTTAAAAGCTTATCTACAATGGGGCATTGCATGCTTCACAAAGTTCAACGGCATGTTTGCCATTGCGCTTTGGGATAAGTCGAAGCAAGAGTTAATTCTTGCCAGGGATCATGCCGGCATCAAGCCGTTGTATTATAGCATGACAAACGATACGCTTGTATTTGCTTCGGAAATACGGGCGTTTAAAGCGTACAATGCCGGATGGCCGGAAAGCGAAGACTGGAAGATCCCGTTTTTAACTTTCGGGCATATTCCTGAACCGTTCACCACGTTAAAAAATGTGCAGCCACTGGCGAAAGGGACTTGTGCAGTGATCAAATTGCCATCGCTTTCCATCAGCCACCATGTTTCGGAGATATTCCAGTTTTCGAGCATGATCAAAACCTTGCCGGAGGCGGTTTCAGAAGTAAAGGATAAGCTTGAAAAGGCAGTTGAAAGACACCTTATTTCCGATGCCCCCATAGGTCTTTTCCTAAGTGGTGGTGTGGACTCCAGTTTACTTACGCTCATTGCGCAGAAGTATACAGGCAAAAATCTCAATACGCTTTCCATTGTTTTTGAAGATGCAACCCTGAACGAGGCACCCTATCAAAAGATTATCATTGATAAAAGCAAGGCCCATCATCAATCATTTCTCGTTTCATCCAACGATTTCGAAAGCGAGTTGCCTGATATTCTTGCCGCAATGGATCAGCCGAGCATAGACGGGATTAACTCGTACTTCATTTGCAAATATGCACGCCAGTACGGATTAACTGCTGTTCTGAGTGGCCTGGGAGCTGATGAGCTTTTTGGCGGGTACAATTCCTTCCGGTATGCACCTACTGCAGCCCTGATCCGCAAGTTTCCGTCGTTTTTGCCTGGAATGGCAAATATTTTTCCAAAAGACAAAATTAAAAAGCTCGCTGCTTTAAAAAGAAAAGATGCAGTTGGCGAATACCTGTTTAACCGCGGGCTTTATACAACTGCACAAGCGGCCTCTTTGTTGTCGATAAGTGTAGAGGAAGTGAATGCCGCACTGGATAAAGTTGCCATTGCACCTTTGCCCGAAAACACGGACAGTCGTAACCGTGCGAGCCATATAGAAACAAACCTTTACATGCAGAACCAGTTGCTTAAAGATTGCGAC
>JASLBT010000424.1 GCA_030146445.1 Segetibacter sp.
AAGAAGCATAGTCTTTAGCTTGTCGTAAAAGGGTCAGCCAAACGGCTGACCCTTTTTTTATACGGAATGAGTGCTTAACTACCATACATTTTCTAAGGCACGCCTTGTGAAAGATTTCAACATTAATAAACTTAATATCAAATGTACGATCACAACCTTGTTGAGCAGATTGGTGCTTACTTGAAGGAAAATCAGTTGACCGTTGCTGTGGCGGAAAGTGTTACCTCAGGTCATTTGCAGGCTGCAATGTCTTTGGGAATGGAGGCTTCAAAATATTTTCAGGGCGGATTAACGGCTTACAATGCCGGCCAGAAATGTCGTCATCTAAATATCGACCCCATCCATGCGCAAAAGGTAAATAGCGTTGACGAGAGGGTTGCTACCTGCCTCGCTGTAGAAGTAAGTAGGCTTTTCCTTAGCGATTACGGCATCGGCATAACCGGGTATGCATCCATAGTTCCGGAGTGTGAAGAAGAGGGATTACATGCATTTTTCGCTTTATCATACAGGGACGAGGTGGTACTCGCAAAACAAATTACGTCCGGCAAACCGGATGGTTTTGAAACGCAGGTCGAGTTTGCTAACCAGGTAATTGCTGAGGTAAACCAGTTTTTTGTTGCACAAAAAAAGCGCCTTTAACTTAAAGGCGCTTTTTTTAGATTGTGATGACTCCGGCTTGTTAAATGCGATGGTGATTGCTGCTGTTGTTTGTTACACTACATCGTCGTCCTCATCATCATCGTCGTCATCCAGTAAATCATCATCATCAAGATCGTCGTCGGTTGGTACCACCTCGGATACGCCTTCCTCTTCATCACCCTCCACTACATCTATCTCGTCTACATCCAGGTCATCATCGTCATCCAGGTCATCATCATCGAGATCTTCATCATCCAGGTCCTCATCATCTGCATTATTGCCGCCGATAACAGCTGAAATAACGTGTTCGTTGTGTTCCTGGTTGTCGCTAATGAATGCTCTTCCGGTCAGTTCGTTGTCGTTTTCAGGTACATCCTGTTCCAATTCTTTGTTGGTAAACTGATGGCCCGTATTCCGTTTTAAAGGTGTCATCATGATAAATTTAAAAATGGAGAATTAAGTTTTGAGAGGCTATACTGTTGAAAATATAGAGATAAAACCATGCCATCGACTTCAAAAAATTTTTTCATCAAGTCCCGCACTATTGTATAATCGTAAAAGTTTACATGGCATATGAATTGACGCTTTTGATATACAATCTACTTGCTATGATGAATGAATCTTTAGAACAAAATACCACAGAGACCTCTGGAACACATTTAACTTTCTGGCTTGATAGTATCGAAAGGCAGTCCTTCACCCCACTTGGTGATAACATTGAAGCAGATGTGTTAGTAGTCGGTGCAGGCATCTCAGGATTAACCGCAGCCTATTGCCTGGCCACCGTTGGCCGAAAAGTAGTCGTCATCGATGATGGTGAAATTGCAAGTGGTGAAACCGGGAGAACGACGGCGCATATTGCAAAGGAGCTGGACGATTTTTATTTCGAGATAGCAAAAATGCACGGTGAAGAAAATGCAAAACTTGCAGCGCAGAGCCAAATAGATGCAATGCAGTTTATTGCCGATGTGGTCGCAAAAGAAGAAATAGACTGCGACCACGAAGTTCTCGATGGCTATTTGTACTTACACCCTACGGATGAGATTAAAACGCTTGAACACGAATTTGAAGCATCGAATAAGGCTGGCATAGAGTCACGCTTTGTCGATGAAGTTCCCGGACTGGCATACGAAAAAGGACCGGCACTGATGTTTCCCGGGCAGGCACAGTTTCATCCCCTAAAATACGTTAATGGTTTAGCAAAGGCGATCACGGCTCTTGGCGGCACAATCTACACTAAAACACATGCTACCGAGATAAAGGAACATGAAGTGGTTGCCAATGGGTTTAAGATAAGCGCCAAAGAAATCGTTGTCGCTACCAATACACCAGTAAATGACAGGGTGACAATTCATACCAAACAACATCCTTACAGAACCTATGTAGTCGCGGCAACGATACCAAAGGGAACGGTTCAACATGCATTATGGTGGGACACCGGCGACCGTGAATCGAAGTGGGTGAACCAACCATATACATATGCAAGGCTCCAGAGTTACGACGAAACAAATGATCTATTAATTGTAGGTGGACAGGACCATAAAACCGGGCAGCACGACGAAGAGGATCTAACCCAGGAAGAGCGTTACCGCAATCTTGAAAACTGGTCGAGACTACGTTTTCCCGCAATGCAGGAAGTTAAATTCCGCTGGTCAGGACAGGTAATGGAGCCCGTAGATCTATTGGCGTTTATCGGGGTCAATCCAGGTGACAAGCATGTTTATATCATTACAGGTGATTCAGGCAATGGCATGACAAATGGAACGCTCGGGGGAATGCTCGTCGCTGACCTGATACAGGGCATTGATAGTCCTTATGAAAAGCTTTACGATCCGTCACGCATTTCGCTAAAAGCAACAGGCGACTTTTTGAAGGAAGGTTTAAATATGGCAGCGCAGTACACGGACCTTGTAAAACCCGCAAAAATAAAAACTGCAGATGACCTTCGACCTGGTGAAGGGGCCGTTGTGGGAAAAGGTCTTAAAAAGGTTGCCGCGTACAAAACCGATGACGGAGTGCTTCAAACTTTTTCAGCAATCTGCCCTCACCTTGGATGTATTGTAAAGTGGAACAGCGATGAAAATTCGTTTGATTGTCCATGCCATGGATCTCGTTTTGATTGTGATGGGGTAGTGATGAACGGCCCTGCATTGACCAATTTAAAACCGGTTTCGCAAACAAACGTGTAACGATATATTGATATACACGGGTGTAGAGATAATTCTACGATCGTATTCTGTGCAACGCCGCCTTGGCTAATATGCCCTCCAATGAACAGGCACAATACTTTCATGTTCTTAAATAAGGGAACTGCAGTGTTTAACATAAGTGGATCTTCAACTGCTTGGTTATACCGTTGTAGCCCTTGTGTTAAGCGTAAAGAAGTTAAATCAACTATAACTGTATCGGAAATGGATTTTCCGGTTCGGCAATGAATCAAAAAGCGGTATTTTATGTGCTCATTATCTTCTAAAAAGCTTTCCTTATGAGACCGATATGGACCGGCGCAATAGGCTTCGGCCTGGTTAACATCCCGGTTAAGATGTATAGCGCTACTCAAAGAAGTGAGTTAGACCTTGATATGCTCGACAAGACCGACATGTCGCACATCAAATACAAACGTGTAAATGAAACCACTGGTAAAGAAGTAACCTGGGAAAGTATTGTTAAGGGTTATAAGCTCGATGATCAGTACGTAATACTAACCGACAAAGATTTTGAAAGCGCTAACGCTAAAAAGACAAAGACGATCGAGATTTCTGATTTTGTAAGCGAAGACGAAATCGATAGTGTTTACTTTGAAACACCATATTACCTCGAACCCGATAAATCAGGAGAACGCGCCTATGCTTTACTCAGGGAAGCATTAAGAAAAACGAAAAAGGTTGGGATCGCTACTTTTGTCATGCGAAGTAAAGAAGGCCTTGCAGTTTTACGGGCAAACGAAAAAGTCATTGTGTTGAACAGGATCAGGTTTGCAGAAGAGATACGCGACCCGGAAGAGTTGAAGTTGCCGGAAAAGCCGGAGATCAAAAAAGCCGAACTTGAAATGGCGATCTCGCTAATCAATCAGCTTACCTCTAAGTTTGATATTTCCGCATATAAAGACACCTATACCGAGCAGCTTCTTAAGTTGATTCACGACAAGGCAAAAGGTGTTAAGCCAAAAACAACGCAGATGAAGGTTGTTCATAGCGCCAAAGAAGACCTGTTCTCCCAATTGAAGGCCAGCCTCGATGGAAAGAAAAAGAAAGCCTCTTAAAGCCAACAGCTTGTTGATACCACGCTTTTCAGCACCTAAACACTTACCAGATCATGAGTTTATCGGAGTATAAAAGTAAACGCAATTTCAAAGAGTCGCCGGAGCCTACGGGAGCTACTTCGAAACAGGAAGATCAGTTGATTTTTGTGATCCAGCGGCATAAAGCTTCACGATTGCACTATGATTTCAGGCTTGAGCTGGATGGTGTTTTAAAGAGTTGGGCGGTGCCCAAAGGACCATCTATGAACCCGGCGGATAAACGGTTGGCGATGATGGTGGAAGATCATCCTTACGATTACAAAAACTTCGAAGGTGTTATCCCGTCTGGTTATGGCGCAGGCATCGTTGAAATCTGGGACAAAGGCACGTATACAGACATTGCTAATTCGGATTACACGACAGCCGTAAAAAATTTGAAGGCAGGCCTTAAAGCAGGAAATTTGAAGGTCGCCCTTAAGGGAAAAAAGTTGAATGGCGAATTCGCATTGGTGAAAATCAAAGGCAAAGAAGAAGAAAATACCTGGCTGTTGATCAAACACAACGATAAATATGCTGTTGACGAACCTTACTCCAGCGAAGATTTCACTGAAAAAGACTCCCCGATAAACGAATGGCTAAAGCAACAAAAGTCAGCAGCAAAAAAAAAAGCCCACAGTTAGCTAAGCCTGCTCCGGCACCATTACCAACAAACGAAAAAGGATCTAAAAAGCTCGCTGAATATATTCCTGCCATGCTCGCGAAGGAAACTGATCTGCCATTTAGCAGTGCCGATTGGTTGTTCGAAATAAAATGGGATGGGTATCGGGCCATAGCGGAACTTGACTCAAGTGAATTGCAGCTCTATTCACGAAATGGGAATTCCTTTCTATCAAAATACCCGGAGGTTGTACAAGAGCTAAAGAAATGGGATGTGGATGCAGTTGTAGATGGTGAGATAGTCGTTCTGAACGAAGATGGAAATCCTGAATTTCAAAAGTTACAGCATTTCGAAGAAAACCGCCAGTTCCCTATTTTATATTATGTGTTCGATTTACTTCGCCTAAACGGGAACGATTTGTATTCTATGCCGTTGATTAAACGTAAAGAGCTCTTAAGGGATATTATGGTGGAGAACGAAGTCATAAAGTACTCCGATCATGTTGTAGAACAAGGCGAGTCATTTTTTGAAGTGGCAAAGGAAAGAGATCTTGAAGGGGTGATTGCGAAAAAAGCCGATAGCCTTTACTATCCGGGTAAACGAACGAATGAGTGGTTAAAGATAAAACACCATAAGAGTGATGAAGCAATCATCTGTGGGTTCACTGCGCCAAGAGGAGGTCGCAAGTACTTTGGCGCGCTGGTGCTGGGCATGGTGCAAAATGGAAAACTGGAATACATCGGGCATACCGGCTCGGGCTTTGACCAGGAAGCCTTAAAAACGATGTGGGATAAGTTGCAGCCACTTATACAAGAGCAGTCGCCATTTGCTGAAAGGGTGAAAACAAATATGCCTGTAACCTGGGTTAAGCCGGTGTTGGTAGCAGAGATGAAGTTTACAGAGATTACCTCCGACGGCAAGATGCGGCACCCAATCTTTCTGCGCCTAAGGGAAGACAAACTGCCAAACGAAGCTACCATGACAGATAAGCAAGTTCCTGCGAAGCAGTTAAAGGAGCCTACAGCAACACCGGAAGAAGCTGCGAAGAAAGCAGCCGGAAAAGCTCCAAAGAAAACAGCGGAAAAGCCACCGAAAAAAATAGCCACTAAGAGCGCTGAAAAGGTGGTTGTTGAAGAAAAAACAAACGATAAAGTCGTCACCTTTGGAAAAGTAAAATTCAAAACAACAAACAGGCAAAAGATATTCTTTCCTGATGAGGGAATAACAAAGGGCGATGTTATTGATTATTATATCAGGATGGGAGAATATATCCTTCCATATCTTAAAGACCGGCCGGAGTCATTGCTCAGAACACCAAATGGCATCAATGGCAAGGGCTTCTTTCATAAAGATGCCGGCAACGAGGCTCCTGAGTTTGTAAAGAGCATTGGCCTTTATTCTGACTCTGCAAAAAAGACGATTGATTATATTCTTTGTAACAACCAGGCTACACTAACCTACATGAACAACATGGGTTGTATCGAAATCAATCCATGGCATTCCACGGTTAAGGCACTCGACAATCCGGATTACATGATCATTGATATCGACCCTTCTGACAACAATACTTACGATCATGTGGTTGAAGCTGCCTTAACTGTTAAACGAGTTTTAGACCAAGCCGGAGCATACAGCATCTGTAAAACATCGGGCGCCTCCGGCTTGCACGTATATGTGCCAATGGGTCAGAAATATACTTATGAGCAGGTAAAAGATTTTGCTTACCTGATATGTATGCTTGCAAGCGAAGAATTGCCGGCAATTACCACCCTTGAACGTAGCTTAAGCAAGAGGAGTAAGGATAAAATTTACATGGACTACCTGCAAAACAGGAAAGGGCAAACCATTGCATGCGTTTATAGTCTGCGGCCAAAAAAAGGCGCAACGGTATCAACTCCGTTGCGATGGGAGGAGGTGAAGCCGGGCTTGTCACCGCTCGACTTTACTATTGATACAGTACCGAAACGTGTTGCGGAAATAGGCGACATCTTCGGAGACATCTTCAGGAAGCCAGCGAACCTGGTGTCTTGCCTGGCAAACCTTGAACAAACGTAAAGGCTGCACGTTCAGCCACGCATACATAAGTCTTTGCTTGTAAGTGGCATTAACCCCGGGTTGATTTAGTGGATGATTTCTTTGGCGAACTTTTTGCCTTTGCCGCTTTGCTGAGAGCCGCTTTTGACGTTGCTGCTTTCCTGGTCGCTGCTTTTTTCGTTACTGTTTTTTTGGGACCGGGATCAGTCGTTGCTCCTTTTTTTGTTGCTGGCTTCTTTGTCGCTGCATTTTTTACGGTTGCCTTTTTAGCTGCGGCTGCACTCTTCTTAGGTGAAGCCTTTTTCGGTACCTTTTCTCCTGCTGCTCTTGCTTCAGAAAGCGCAATCGCGATGGCTTGCTTAGGATTGGTTACCTTTTGTCCCGAGCTTGATTTCAACTTACCTGTCTTTTGCTCATGCATAACCTGCGCTACCTTTTTTGCAGCTGCTTTTGAATATTTTGCCATACAATAGATTTTAGCGGGTTAGTAATAATCAAAAATAAAATATACGCCGGGATAAATGTCTGTTATATTCATTGTATGACGGTGCCTCATTCCATTCATAGCTGTACATCCTGCTGCCCTTTATTCATCAGTATAAGTGAGTGACACAACGATGTCGGGTTATCATCTAATGCCGGCTACATAAAGGATAAAGTCCATGGCACCTGAACAATATGCCTTGCGTTGTTCATAATGTTCCCTTCCGTTCCTGAAAAGATCCGACGGTTGTCAGCCATCGTTAGAACTCATTAGTGCAGCCAGTTCACCATAACGCATAAAGATTCAACAAACATATAAGACAAAAAACCTGACGGCAACCCAACAATTTTTAGCTACAATCAAACCATTGATTTACATCTACCGTAGATCGTTAAGAACACAGACAATTGATAACCTACAGGAAAAACACATTCATTTAAAATGATCTTTATGACAAAAGAAAAACCATTGGAAAAGGTAATGCCTGCTGAAAACGGTGCCACCAAAGCACAGGTGTCGCGCCGGAAATTTTTAGGCTATGCCGGTGCAACATCCGGATTAGTAATGTTGGCTGCTGCATGTAAGAAAAATGATAGCAACGGCGTTGATCTAGGTAGTGGCGACTTCGGAATTCTTAACTACGCGTACGCGCTGGAACAACTTGAAGCGGCGTTTTATACACAGGCGGTTTCAACACCGTACACGAGTATATCCGCGGATGAGCTGGCCTTTTTAACAGACATTCGCGATCATGAAATTGCCCATCGTGAATTTTTCAAAAACGCACTTGGTGGTAATGCAATACCGGGGTTAGAAGTAGATTTTTCGACGATCAACTTTATGAGCAGGGATAGTGTATTGGCGACCGCCCAGGCCTTCGAGGACCTTGGCGTTACCGCATACAACGGTGCAGGTTACCTGATAAATGATACAAACTACCTGTTGCTCGCCGGAAAGATTGTTTCAGTTGAGGCACGACATGCAGCGTTGATCCGCGAATTAAGAAGCCCAAATAGTTTTCTTGGTGACCAGGTGGACAGCAATTCAGTAAACATCTCCCGCACACCATCTGAAGTGCTTGGCATTGCCGGCACGTATATCAAGACAAAAATTAACGCTAACAATTTACCTACCGGATAAAAATATCATTATGAATATCGCAAACATATTAGACGAGATAGAAAAGGTTGACGGTGAGATTTATGAGCGCATTAGCCCAAGAAGAAAAGCCATGAAAGATTTTTTTCGGGTTGGTTCTAAAGTCGCCATTGTTGCGGCCCCGATGGCAATTGGTTCTATGTTTAAAAAAGCATATGGTCAAACTACTCCCGCGGGCATTATCAACGTGCTGCAATATGCACTTACCCTTGAACATTTTGAATACCGTTTTTACGAAAGGGGTGCGGCACTTGCTCCCATCACCCCTGGGGCTGAAAGGACGGCAATTGAACAGATCAGGGATAGTGAGAAGAAACACGTTGACTTCTTAAGAACAGTAATTACGGGAGCGGGTGCAACACCGGTAGCAGAAAAAGCTGCCTATGACTTTACTGCCGGCGGAACCTTTTCGACCGTGTTCACCAGTTATCCAACTTTTCTGGCGGTAGCCCAGGTTTTGGAGGACACTGGTGTTCGTGCTTACAAAGGCAGGGCAGGGGAGTTGGCGGGTGAAAAGGTATACCTCACGGCAGCTTTAGGCATTCATGCCGTAGAAGCGCGTCACGCAGCGAAGATCAGGTATATGCGCCGGATGAACGGGCAGTCTCCGACAACCAAGCCATGGATCACGGGCGGTAATGATACGGGAATACCGGCAGCAAATGGTAGTTATGGCGGTGCCACGCCGGAAAGTAATGTGGTGCAGGCAGGTATAACCATTACAAATATTAATGGTATGGCGATTTCGGCCAATGCAGCTTCAGAGGCGTTTGATGAACCATTGACAACAGCAGAGGTACTTGCTCTTGTCGCACCGTTCGGTGTATCTTAAGGCGATCGATCTATAATATGGCGGCCACTCAGCATTACAACTGAATGGCCGTTTTTTTTTGCAATGAAAATTGCCGCAGTGGCTATTTAAGTGTTCAAAGGGGAATAATTCCGGGAAGACTATAAATTGGAAGGAATTATTATACGAAAGCTCGAGCCCTGCTTTGCCACACTTCCAGCTGTGATAAGTCCACCATGATTTTCAACAACCTTCTTACAAATGGCTAAACCAATGCCGGTACCTTCGTATTCAGACTTGTTATGCAGCCGGTGAAAGATCGTGAAGATCTTTTGTGCATGTTTTTCGTCGAAGCCGATGCCGTTATCGCTAACCGTGATTTCAAGGTACCGTAAGTTGCGTGAAAGCCGAAGTTGTTCCTTGTCAGTTTGGTTGAGGTAACGGTGAGTTATTTGGATAACAGGTGTAGCTTCCTTCCGGCTGAATTTTAATGAATTGCTGATGAGATTTTGAAAAAGTTGCCTGAACTGCGACTCACTTACTCTTGCATCCGGCAGCTGGTCATAAATTATGCTAGCCTTGCTTTCTTCGATTTTAAATTCGAGCGTTTGTAATACTTCTTTAAGAATATCGGTCAGGCTACAATCTTTGTAATTCTTTTCACCTGTCAACATCGATATCGAAAGCAGGTCGTCGATCATGCGCTGCATCCGTCTCGAAGAGTCGATCATTTTATGAAGATAGCTCAGGCTGTCAGCGGCCATTGTATGTTCTTCATTCAACATCAACCTATCGCCGAACGTGGCAATTTTTCGAAGTGGTTCTTTAAGATCATGGCTTGCAACATAGGCAAACTCCTCGAGGTTCGAATTCGATTGCTCCAGCTCTATCGTTTTTTCATAAAGTGCATCTTCGATTCTTTTACGTTCCGTAATATCCAGCGCTGCACACAATAACATTGCAGGTTGATGTAATTCATTTTGCTTGAATACTATTTCGCGAACGATCATGCATTTCCATGCACCATCTTTTTGCCTGACCCTGCGTTCATATTCTCTCATGTTGCCCGCTGGCTCGGAAGTACTTATAGCTGCAAACTTTTTGAGGTCGTCGGCGTGAAATAATTCGTCTAGTACGGCTGATTTCATCGCGAGAATTTCGGCCGGCGTGTAGCCCAAAACAGGGGTGATTTCTTTGTTTACGTAAACGATGGAGCCTGAGGAAAGATCAAGCAGGTAAAGTATGGTTGGAGAAGCTTCTGCGATGTACTGGATCAATTGTTCCTGTTCTTTCAGCTTGTCTTCTGCTTCAATCCGGTCGGTGATATCGATCGAGACGTTTAAGATGTGCTCTACTTTCTTTTGTTCATTTCTATCGAACACGGTCCCGTAGGTGTGCAACCAACGGTAACTTCCATTGCTGTGGCGAAAACGATATTTAAATTCGACAACCATTTCGTTTGATGGAGCATCATCGCAGTTAGCTTGTTCCAGCATCCGCGAATTCATTTCAACCAGTGGTTGCACGTCATCCGGATGTATGCAGCTGATCACAAATTCAGCGCCGTGTTCAAGTAGGGTTTCGGATGAATAACCAAGTATCTTTTCGAACGCCTGGTTTATAAAGAGGTATTTTCCCGAATTGATATTGTATGCTGCGATTATTGATGGTGTGGCATCGGTGATCTTTTTGCTGAAGTTCTGACTTTCCTTAAGCCGGCGTTCATTAAGCTTTTGTTCGGTCACGTCCTGGGCTGTTCCGATAATTTTATAAATGGTCTTGTCCTCATTAAGGAGCACATCGGCTATTACATGCAATATCCTCGTTGTTCCATCTCTTCGGAGGATACGCATATGATAGTCACCTGCCCGCGATCCTTCCTGGTGCTGCGCCATGGATTGTAAGAAGAACTCCTTATCTCTTGGCTGCACAAACGACAATAAAAACTCCAGGGTTACTTCTACCGATTGTGGCACCAATCCGAATATTCTGTACATCTCATCGGTCCAGGTGATTTTACCGGATCTAACATCAAGGGTCCAGTTACCAAGGTGAGTGAGAGATTGTGCCTGTTTATAGAGCTCCTCGCTACGTTGCAGTTCGCTGATCATGTGATTTCTGCTGGTAACATCCATCACTGTTCCTTTCATCACCGGTGGCTGCCCGTCCCGGTTTGTCACGATACCCCTGCTCCAGATAACTTTCTCGCTATTTTTTGTGAGAAAGCGGAATTCGCAGTCATATATGCCTGTTTCGTTAATAGCTTCGCTCAATGCCTTTTTGACCATCTGGCGGTCCCCCGGATGAACCATCTCAAGAAAAACAGCCAGTTTTTCATGGTTCTCCAATTCAAAGATTTGCATGAGCTGGGGAGTCACTTCGGTCTCTTCTGTAACTAAATTCCATTTGAAGCTACCTAATTCTGCAAGGCTCTGAGCTTCGAGCAACTGTTCTTCCCTTTGCCGGAGCTCATCGGCCATTTTCTTTTCTCTTTCTATGTCGAGGGCTATTCCGATGACCTGTACAACTGATCCGTTATTATCCCTTTTAAAAACCGATTCGTAGTTGCGGACCCAACGAAAATTTCCATCACGATCTTTCAACTGATGCTCGTATGAAATTGTGTGACCATCTGCAACCTTATCGTATTGAGATTTATCACGCGGCACGCAATTATTGTTGCCCGGAATCCCGGGACGGGATAATTTTACATCAGCTTCATTCAAGTCGCTCTCCGGGTAACCGGGTATGTCGTAAATCCTGTGGTTGGTGTAAATCTCCTTTCGTTCATCAAGATCATAAACGTAAATGATGCCTGGCGTCGTAGTTGTAATCTTTTCTACAAAGTGGACATGCTCATTAATTTTGTCCTCCAGCAATTTAATGTAAGTGCTCGTAGCTGCCTGGTCTGAATGGGCAATGTACAAGTCGATTTCTTTCACAATTTGTAACAACAACTCAACATCTGATGTATAAGCAGGCAACCACTCGAGAAAAGCTTGTTTACGTATATAACTGATTTGCGTGATGTCGGCTGCGGCAATGTTGTATCGGCCAATCAACGGTATTGAGTCGGTAATCCATTGCTGAAGAGAATCGTTGATCAGCTGTTTTACATTGTTATCCTGGAAGTATCGGAGGAAGGTGATGGCATTTGAAGTAACCATTTCCAACAACGCTGGTTCAGGCATGCTTTCGAGAAATCTCATCACAGGCAAATCTACTTTTCGGCTTAACCATAGTTGGTGACCCACATATTCTTCAAGTTTTTGCTCCAATAAAAAAGTGGCGTAGCCGGGGAGAAACTTAAAATCAAGCTCGAAATTGTGGCTGCTGGAATTCGTCAACATCTTCTGTGTGATGGTTTTATAACCCTTATCCAATTAATCACGATGTAATTTAAGTGAAACATCTATTGGTACAAACCTGATATAACATAAATGAACGAAGCCTGAGGTTTGCAGTAAAACGTTGTTAGAGATAGTGATCATCCAACAACCTGATAGTTTACACCAATGCAAACAAACGCCATTGATGGCGGCGATTGACATCTTCGGAGACCGGCCACTCTCAAGTGTAAAATAAAATAAAGAAGCTCCCAGCGGGAGCTTCTGAAGGACTTCAAAGCATAGGTATTAGAATTTGAGAGAAATGGTATTAAAAACGGGGCTTTAAACACCAAATGTAAACACAATCATAGGCTGGGAAAAGAGTACAATTGCCCGAAATACAATTGTCAGAAATTACCTGATTATTAGTAAAAATACTGGTTCACGGCATGTGAAAATACCAAAGCGCTGGTATCGTGTGCAATGTCTGTCTCTGACGTGAGAATTTTCACAAATGCACCGGAGCAATATAATTACCTGGCCGTCATTTGCAGGCAGACCGGCGTTGGTACCTTTAATTCTTCGCCGGTATCGGTCAGCAGGCCCGTGGTGGCATCTCTTTTAAAGATAACGATGTTGTCTGTTGACTGGTTTGCGACGAGAAGAAAGTTGCCGGTGGGATCGATAGTAAAGTTCCTTGGAACCCTTCCTTTTGTTGGAACATAGCCAACCGTTTTTAGTCCCCCGTTTTGTTGGTCGACTTCGAATATTGATATCGTATTTGCGTCGCCGCGGTTGGAAGCATACAAAAATTTACCATCTGGCGATAAGTGGATGTCGGCGCTCCCGATTGCCCCTTTAAAGCCTTCAGGGTGGGTAGCTGTACGACTGATAAATAGTAACCGCCGGTTAGAATATTTATACGCGGCTACACTTCCTCCCATTTCTTCTATCAGGTAAGCAAATTTTCCACCGGGATGGAAGGTGAAGTGCCGGGGGCCGTTGCCGGGCGCAACCGCTTCAAACGGTTTTTTCGCAGGCCTCAGCGGCTGCCTGGCTTTAGCCTTGAAGTCATAGATCATCACCTTATCCGTACCAAGGTCGGGAACAAACAGTTGTTTATAATCGGGCGAGAAGACAGTGCTATGCACATGAGATTTATCCTGCCTGCTTTTATTAACGCTACCACCCTTGAACACGATGTTTTGAGCGAACGGCTGCAGGCTGCCATCAGCATTAACCGGGAATACAGATAAGCTTCCCCCCGAGTAGTTGCCAACAGCGATCCATTTCTTTCCCGAATGCACCGATACATAACACGGGTTATCACCGCCGCTGAGTTGTTTATTTAAAAAAGTTAGTTTGCCAGTGGCAGGGTCAAACGAAAATGCACTTACGCTTCCGGCATTTTCACGTGCCGTTTCTGTAACCGCATACAGGTGTCTATTACCCGGCGCAATGGCCAGGAACGATGGATTTATAGTTCCTTCTGTGTTACTTATCCAGTTTGCCTTACCGGTAGCAGCGTTAAACTCGTAAACATAAATTCCTTTACTTCCCCGATCGGTGTAGGTGCCAACAAACAAGTAAAAGCGCTGGGAAAAAGCCAGGCTGGTAACACACATAAAAAGAAGCACGCAAGTAAGTCGCATAGATGTTGTTTGAAGTGGTGCGCAGGGTTGCTGCGTAATTTCCTGAAACGAGCCGTGGCGAACAACTATTTTTCTACACTAAAGGAATTTGATAAAAAGTCTTGCACCACCGGGGAATTGAATGGTGCTGATTTGCTGCCGGTGTTTGTCCTTAATTGAAGTTATGGCTAGCTTTTCCCGGGGCTCAGGATGGCTCAGGTTTGTTATTCAGCACGTGTTTACAGGCAGAGGCTATCCGGTATTCTATTGTGGCAAAATCATCGTTCTGAACGCTATATTGAATTCCTGTTGTTACCGGCTAAACACGACAAGCCGCGACCAGATAATCTGAGCATCGGCGAGCTCCAGGGGTTTTGATTTTTGGAAGACATCGGGAAAACTTTTACTGATAGAAACACGTACCAGCCGCTGCTTTGCTTTGCATATTTGAATGTTTTTGATAACATTTTATGCCTGACGCAAACCTTAACTTTGGCGTTTACAGCAAAAATATAATTTACGCCATATGAATAAAAGGGAAGTATACGTGTTGTCGGCAGTACGTACGCCGATTGGCAGTTTTGGCGGCGCACTTAAAGAACTTAGTGCCGTACAGTTGGGTGCTATCGCGATAAATGCAGCAATCACACGGGCAGGCATAGATCCGGCTATAGTCGAGGAATTGCTGATGGGCTGTGTCATACAGGCAAATCTTGGACAGGCACCTGCCCGGCAGGCTTGCAGAATCTCCGGCTTACCCGATCACGTGATATGTACCACCGTAAACAAAGTTTGTGCAAGCGGCATGAAAGCCATTACACAGGGTGCCGCATCGATTGCGCTTGGCGATGCAGATATCGTAGTTGCAGGAGGGATGGAAAGTATGAGCAATGTGCCGTTTTATGCCGACGTTCGCTGGGGAAATAAATATGGGAATATCCCGATGATAGATGGAATAGCAAAAGATGGCTTAACCGATGTTTATGACGGTCTTGCCATGGGGAACGCCGCTGATATGTGCGCACTGGAGTGTGGCATTTCAAGAGAAGAGCAGGATGCATTTGCAATTGAAAGCTACGAGCGCAGCCAGCGTGCATGGACAACCGGAAAGTTCAGCGAAGAGGTGGTGCCTGTCGAAATTCCACAGAAGAAAGGTGATCCCGTGATCGTTGATAAAGATGAAGAACCTTTCAATGTGAAGTTTGATAAGATAGCTGGTTTGCGGCCGGCATTCAGCAAAGAAGGGACGGTTACAGCTGCGAATGCTTCAACCATGAATGATGGGGCAGCTGCCCTGGTGCTGATCAGTAAAGAGAAAGCGGATCAACTTGGACTAAAACCAATTGCTAAAATCATATCGTATGCCGATGCTGAGCAGGAGCCAAAGTGGTTTACAACTACACCAGCTATAACGGTCCCAAAAGCAGTTCAGAAGGCGGGGTTAACTATGGACGACATCGACTTTTTTGAGCTCAACGAAGCTTTTTCGGTAGTGGGTATCGAAAATACCCGAAGAATGAAGCTTGACCAAAGCAAAGTAAACGTACATGGTGGTGCAGTAAGCCTCGGTCATCCTCTTGGTTGCAGCGGCGCAAGGATAATAGTCACCCTGCTAAATGTGCTAAAACAAAATGCTGGTAAAACGGGAGCTGCCGGTGTTTGTAACGGTGGAGGCGGAGCCAGTGCGATGGTAATCTCCCTCGTTTAATTATTGATTATTCCGTATTCAACCAGCAAAGAGCACCATTCGCATAGCTTAGCTGGTTTGCCATGCGCTAAAATGTTCTCTGCCTCATATGCATCTACCTATTATCAGAAAAGCCCGCCCCGCCGACATTCCATTGTTGGCACGGTTGGGTTGGCAAACGTTTTTTGATACTTTTCACGCGGAAAACACTAAGGAAGACATGGAGCTCTTTCTGCAGGCAAATTTTACTCCCGACAAGGTGGCTGCAGAGTTGAACAACAAATCAAAACTGTACTTTTTGGCTTACCTCGGAAAGGAGGTAGTTGGTTACGTTAAGCTCGCTGAAGAGACGGATGCTGCAGTAGGATTACCTTGTGGAACAACGCTTGAAATTTGCCAGTTATACGCGCTTAAACACAAAATCGGGTCAGGGATCGGAAGTGCATTGATGCAACATTGTATCAGACAGGCTTCTGAAAAGAAAAAAGACGTGTTATGGTTAGGTGTATGGGAAAAGAATCAGCGGGCGATCCAGTTTTACCGACGGTTTGGTTTTGAAAAATTTGGCGAACATCCATTTATGCTTGGTACAGATAAACAGACGGATTGGATCATGAAAAAACACATCAGCCCCGCTGGTTAGCTTCACGCAAGAGGTTGAACTGAGCATCCCTCCGAGGTCGTTTGCTCAGATCCCCGTACCCGAACTTTAGTATCCTGTGACGCCTTGCAAGACTTCGTTGTTGTAGAGGGCAGGAAAAAGCCCCGTAATAGTCTTTTTCGGCAATATCAAAGCTCGGTAGGTGAGGAGACGTCAGCTGGTAAATATCGCTCCCTGATAATATTACAATGGTGCAGTATATGGCCAAACGTGACGAAGCAAAATGTATTCGCCGAAGCCGGGTAATTGTTAACGATCCCCCGCATCGAGAGCTGCTCGTCATTCAAAGTTGCATAAAGCAGGTCGGTTGACCTGCGAACCGATTGAAATTCTTCAACCAGGTCTTCCCACTGCCGCGCGTCTGCATTACTGTTAACGGCATAAGCATTTTCGTCGAAAGATGGTAGGGGTGCCTTATCCTTCCGGGCAAAGGTGAGCACACGGTACGAAAAAATGCGTTCCGCATCAATTACGTGTTGCAACATTTCTTTGAGAGACCACTTTCCGGGTGCATAGCGATAACCGGCCTTATCAGTGGGAATAAGGCTAAAGAATTCGTGAATCTGGGGTGAATAAATGCGAATGGCTTCTTTAACATCCGGTGCCTGTACAAGATCAATGTAAGAACTGTGATGTGGTGCGAATTCTCCGTGTGCAGGTTTGGCCATCTAACGTTTTGTTTTAAGGTTCTTAAAGGTTGATACAGGTAGTTTTTCTTTTTTTGCCGCGCCTTTCCTGAGTTCATTTTTCTGTGGCGTTTGATCTTCGTTTACAAGTGTTGCGGCAAGTTTTACCGCGTTGTAGGCGTTAACCCAACCTGCAGATCTACACAAGTCTTGCATGGTTACCTTGTTTTTTGTTCCGGGTTTGTTTACCCACATCGTGTCAGCAGGGGTTACCGACTTTTCAATTGCAAACTTTACCTGTTTTGCAGTAAGCGATGGAAAATACGAACGGATGACTGTTGCGACCCCGGTAACAACCGGTGAAGCCATACTTGTGCCCTGCAGGTTCGCGTAGGTGTTCCCGCCATTTACAGTGGAATAAATTTTTACGCCCGGTGCAAATACATCAACCGAGTTTCTGCCATAATTACTAAATTCAGCTACGTACCTTCCTTTTATCCGGGGATCACTGCTGGCACCCACGGTAATAAAGTTATTAGCAGTAGCGCCAAGCGTCTTCAAATCGGGATTTGGATAATTTTCCGTTTCGTCATTGTTTTCGGCCTCATTGCCGGCCGCATGTACGATAAGTACGTCTTTTTGCTCAGCGTATTTAACGGCTTCATCCACCCATTTCTTCTCGGGGCTGAAACCTTTACCAAAGCTCATGTTGATCACTTTGGCGCCATTGTCCACTGCGTAACGGATTGCCAGGGCTATGTCTTTGTCATACTCATCTCCGTCCGGTACTGCCCTAAGCACCATGATGCTCACGTTATCGGCCACACCATCCACGCCAATGCCATTATTCCGCTGTGCAGCAATTATTCCACTTACGTGCGTTCCATGGCGGGAATCTGGTCCCATCACATCACCATTACCGTAGTAACGGTCATTAATATCGTAGTAGTTATCTTTTACAATTTCGCCCCTATAGTTCTTCGGTGGATTTTCTTTTGCCTCGTACGACTCCTTCTTGCCGGAAATATATTCATCAAGTTGGGATAGAATACTGGTATTGGTTTCCTCGGGATCCATTTCAATGATCTTCACAAAGGTCAGGAAACCCATTTTTGCCTGCTGGGCCTGAGTTGACGTTGTTTGAAATTTTTCAAGTTCTTCGCTCGTATACTGCTCTTTGCCCAGCTGCTGGCGCAGCACTTTATCATGTTTTTTCGCTGCCTTAACTGCCATCTCCAAAAACATCAATTCAACCTGTGATTGCGGGTCTACCTGCAGTTCTTTTTCGGCGCGTTTCCATAATTTATACTGGTCTTTTTGCTCTTCTTGCAGACTGTCAGCTGTTATATTTTCGAATTGTGCTTTGTACCGATGATATATCCTCGAAACTTCACCAGATTCTTTTTTAACGTTGCGGCCATCCTTGCCGCCAAGAAAATTCCAGCCACGCACATCGTCAACATAACCGTTATTGTCGTCATCGATACCATTGCCTGCTATTTCGCCCGGGTTCTTCCAAAGTATATTTTTCAGGTCTTCATGTGTGGTATCGACGCCGCTATCGATTACCGCAACGATAACCGGCTTGCTTTTTCTTCCTTTTAAAAATTCGTAAGATTTATTGATACTTATCCCATGAAAGCTGTCACTTTTTGCATCCATCAGGTGCCAGCCACGGGGTACGTCTGTTTGGGATCTCACCGTAACCTGTTGCGCCGCATCTTGTGCCTGAACACTAAATCCAAATAAAACAAATAACACGAATAGCCTTGATTTCCCCCTATGCATAAGTGTATAATTAATCAATACAAAATTGCGAATACCCTTCTATAATCAGCGGGCTTCGAACAACTTTAGGATAACATTAGATATCAGCAATTTATAATATATCTATTAACAGATGAGGTCTCAAACTACCCGGAAGCGAGCGTGCCCGGACACCCTTAGAAAGCTGTTTAACATTCAGACGAAATCAATGTAAATAAGATACGCCGATGAAGTACTTAGCGCTGCACTGAATAGGTATCTGTCCTTGAACTGTTAATTCATCTGCAGTGCCGGAAGGCGGTAAGTTTGCCCATCATACAAGAAAAGTTCGTCTATCTCGTACGTCCAGTAGTGATAAAGAGGTGACTTCTGTAAATACTCCTTAATCTGGATTTTGCTTTCGCCGGTCATCATGATCCACGAACGATAGCTTTCCATACTCACCGCATACGAGTCGATCAAGCCCTTATTAATGAGAAAGTTGATGTAGGTACGATGGGGCGGAACCAGGTTCATAAATTGCTCATCCATATAGAAGTTGATCGTAACGATAAACTTTTTCAGGTCTGACTCTGTTGGTATATTCTCCATAGCTTACATTATACAGTCCAATTGATAATTTGGTTCTCCCACTCCGCTTTATGCGGCACGTTTACCCGGATATAGTTGTCGGTATAGCCTTCCATAAGACCATTCTTCCTGGTACCCTCGAATAATACTCGCCGTGTTTGCCCGATGTGCCTGCGGGTGTGCTCAGCTTGTTTTTTAAAGCTAAGGTTCCGGAGTACCTTATTTCTTTCATTCCTAACGTGAACCGGAACGATCCCATCCATTTCGATTGCAGTCGTATTCGGGCGTTCGCTATACGTAAACACATGGAGGTAAGAAACGTCCAGGTTGTCCAGAAATTGGTAGGTCTCCGCAAAGGCTTCATCATCTTCACCCGGAAAACCAACGATAACGTCAACACCAATTGCACAGTCCGGTATTAATTCTTTTACCAGGTTTACCCTTTCAGCATACAGCTCCCGCCGGTATCTTCTGCGCATGAGCCCGAGTATTCTGTTGCTACCACTTTGTAGCGGAATGTGGAAGTGCGGCATGAACTTATTGCTTGTTGCTACAAATTCAATAATAGCTGGGCTGAGCAGGTTAGGTTCGATTGAAGATATACGATAGCGCTCGATATCGTTCACCCCCTCAAGCGCCCTGATCAAATCAAGAAAGTTTGGATTTTGAATGCTGGTTGCAATTGCTGCGGGGGTATGCCTGCCAAAGTCGCCAAGGTTTACGCCGGTAAGTACAATTTCTTTGACACCGTTTTTTGCCAGTGCTTCGGCATTCTTAACCACATTCCCGATACTGTCGCTCCTGCTTTTTCCCCGCGCCATGGGTATTGTGCAAAATGCACAGGTATAATCACATCCATCCTGAACCTTTAAGAATGTACGTGTGCGGTCATTTACAGAAAATGAACTGTTGAAGCCGGATACATCGGCGATGTCGCAACTACAAATACGCGTGCTGTCGCCCTTAGTGTAATCTTTTATGTGTTTTACCAGGTTGAACTTCTCTGCCGCCCCCAACACCAGGTCAACTCCTTCAATTTTCGCTATTTCTTCTGCTTTCAGCTGTGCATAACAACCCGTAATTACCACAACACTTTCGGGTGCTTTCTTTTGAATCCTTCTAACCAGCATCCGGCATTCCTTGTCCGCATTTTCGGTTACCGAGCAGGTATTGATGACGTAAACATCTGCGTTATCTTCAAAATGGCGCTTCTCAAAACCTTCATTCTCCATAAGCCTCGATAAGGTAGAGGTTTCTGAAAAATTGAGTTTACACCCGAGTGTATGAAATGCGACAGATTTTTGTTGAGACATAAGGCGCAAAGATAGGACATCACGTATTCAATATTGCAGCCCTCCACAATGCTTTAGTGCTTACTTTCAGCTTTAAGAATACTTTTAAGTTTATGTTTTTGGCAGCAATTTCAAAGAATTTATACATCCACCTAAATTGCAGTATTAACCAGTACATGGGCTTTCTTTCGGGGAGCGAACCGGGTGACTTCAGACAAAATTTTGATTTAAGCGTATGACAAAGCATAGCAGAACCTCAAGGCTGAAACGGGTAATGCCTTTTCTGCTACTGGTATTAATGGCGGTTATTTCTATTGCCATCCGGCAATACAACATGCGCGCAGACGACCGGCACAGCACACCGAATTCAACGGTAACAACTGCACCCGGAAGGCGGGTTACGCTCAGCAGAGATGGTGAAAGGCTGTTCTTTACGAAACATGCACGTTGTAGAATGAAGTGCAGGCAGATCAGTCAACAGGAAATTCGATCTGTATTGAAATATGGGACAATCAACTACAGGAAATCGAATATTGCAGATACTGAAAACCTAACGTTTGCGGTCGAGGGAAACACGGCAGATGGA